>PANR01000023.1 GCA_002707695.1 Legionellaceae bacterium | reverse complement strand
TTCGTTGTAGTTGGCGCTGGCCCAGGCTCACCCGCCTCTGCTCCCTCAGCTTGAGGCCGGAAGACCGTCGAGGCGATGGCTAACAACTGGCCCGGTTTTATCGCCATTGTACCATATTTTGTTTCAAGCGTCTTAACTTGCTGCTGACACACTTTTAGTGCTTGATTTTGTTGCTTTTCTGTTTGCAGCCGTGCAAGGCTCGATTTCGTATCTTGAAGTGTACGCTCGATATCTGCTATTGCCACATTACGTGCTTCAATGGTTTCACCCTGATGTTGGACAGTCTCTTCTAAGGTAGTAATTGTTTTATGTTGCTTATCAGCTTGATCTTCAAGCGTTTTTATTTGGTCATCGCGCTCGGCAATTTCTGCCTCGCCTGCCGCCACCACTGCATTCATGCCACCGACCAGAAAACCATGATAAAACTCGGTAAGTTCCTGGTAATAAGCGCGATAGCGGCTAGCCAGCATAATATGAGAGATCGGTAATAAGCTTGCAAAGGCTAATTGAAGCAAGGGACCAGCGATCCCCATCATGGAATAATCATCATCCCAAAGTGAGGGTAGAACGAGCAGATAAAGCAAAACCATGAGAGTACGATGGCGAGCAAGTGAGTGCGTGTAACGCTCACCAACAAATGTTAACCTCCTTCCCAATGGAACATATTCGCGACTTAGCTCAACTTGTTGATCAGTTAAATAATCTTGTGCTGTGGCCCAAGCAAAATCTTTCTCGAATTTTTGCAAACTAGTTTGGATGGTTTTTCTAAGTTTGGGAATATTAGGCGCTTTAATTGCATGATCAGGTTGTGCATCTCTCAATAACGCAATATCGTCTTCGACCCCTTTATTTTTGACATAGCTGTAACAAGCAAGACAAAATAGCACGATCGTTGCGGAGAGATTGATGAAAACATTGAGTGCGTCGTTGTTGGATGCTGAATGCACTGCGGTTGTATTGACCGTCTCATTTTGATCATCAGCAACAAGTTGGCTGGTTGTGCTGGCAAAATATTCGAGAAATGCTTGAAACCCCGAAAAAAATGTCCCCGTCGAAAATGAAATGGCTTTGTAATCGTTATAAGTTGGCATTGTAATGACTTTCTTTCTATTATCTATTGAGGTTGGAATATATCTGAAAAAGACCGTTCGGTCAATATTAGTCCAAAAAAAACACCTAGATCAAACGTGGCAAAATAACACGACTGCCTTCTAACAAAGGCAGATTTTCTAAGTCTTTCAGTGACAACCAGCGAGTCACTTGCCCCTCTGCCCCGCGTGGTGTTGGCGAAAAATTTTTGATTTTCCAGACATGTAATTTCACATGGCGATCAGGGTATTCGTGGGAAAAAACATCAATATATTCAGGCAATTGAAAAGTAATGTCTAGCTCTTCGCTAAGCTCGCGCACCAGTGCATCGATTGGCGCCTCACCGGGTTCGAGCTTGCCGCCTGGAAACTCCCAATAACCTGACATAAAACCATGGTCAGGACGACGACTCAGCAACAACTCATTTGAGCCATTGATTAAAACGCCGAGCGCCACCTCAATAAGCGGCTTAGAATTGCCCATGACAATGCTTGTACTTTTTACCGCTGCCACATGGACAAGGATCATTACGACCCACTTTGGGCACATCATTTGGCATAGCAACTGATGGTTGCGCAGGTGAGTCTTGCTGATCTGGCACGACGCCAGCCTCAGACGCTTCATCGAGCTCATCGTGCTGATACTGAACGTTGATAGGAATCGCCTGTCGACGCTGTTGGTCAATCACATCGACATCATTGGCTGAATTAACCTGCATACTACTAAGGTGTCCGATAACTTCGTGTTTGATATTATCAAGCATGCTCACAAATAAATTATAAGCTTCACGTTTATATTCTTGTTTTGGATTTTTTTGTGCATAACCACGCAAGTGAATACCTTGGCGCAAATGATCCATTGCAGATAAGTGATCACGCCAGTGGCTATCTAAAATCTGCAGCATAATGCCTTTAGTCAAGTGCTGCATATTCTCATCACCTATCATCGCTTGCTTATCAGCATAAATTTTTTCAAGCTCCTTTAAAACCCACTGTCGAATTTCATCTTGATTAAAATACTGCTCAGAGGACAAACGTTTTTTAATGTCAACATGCAAACCAAACTCAGCCGCTAGCTGGCGCTCTAAACCTTCAACATCCCATTGCTCTTCTAAGCTATCAGGCGGTATGTGTTGATTGATCACATCCTCGATGACTTCAGTGCGCATCGCTTTGAGCTCATTCAAAATGTCATCGTTGCCCAACAACTCATTTCGTTGCGCATAAACAACTTTACGTTGCTCGTTGGCCACATCATCGTATTCCAACAATTGTTTACGCATGTCAAAATGGTAACCTTCAACCTTGCGTTGCGCACTGGCAATGGCACGCGTCACCAGGCCATGCTCGATAGCTTCATCTTCTTTCATCCCTAATTTTTGCATTAGCCCTGCTACACGCGGTGAGGCAAAAATTCGCATTAAGTTGTCTTCTAGCGATAAATAAAAGACTGAGGCGCCCGGATCACCCTGACGACCAGAACGACCACGCAACTGGTTATCAATGCGGCGCGACTCATGTCGTTCACTACCTAACACCGCTAAACCACCTGCATCAAGCACGATCTGATGATTTGTTTTCCACTCGGATTTTAAGCGGTCAATATCAGCTTGCGTTGGATTGTTTAGCTCAGCGATTTCAACCTCGACATTACCACCCAATACAATATCGGTACCGCGACCTGCCATGTTTGTGGCAATAGTCACCGCGCCAGGTCGACCCGCTTCGGCGATAATGTTCGCTTCTTTTTCATGGAATTTTGCGTTAAGCACTTGATGTGGAATCTTAGCTTGTTGTAATAGGTGTGAAAGTAACTCTGATGTTTCAATTGCGGCAGTACCCACCAAAATAGGCTGACCTTTTTGGTGGCGCTCTTGAATCTCTTTCACCAGCGCCATAAATTTTCCGCGCTGTGTTAAAAACACCTTGTCAGCCTGATCTTTTCTCACCATAGGCCTGTTGGTTGGCACCACTAACACTTCGAGCGCATAAATCGTTTGAAACTCATACGCTTCTGTATCTGCTGTGCCTGTCATGCCAGATAGTTTTTCATAAAGGCGGAAATAATTTTGGAACGTAATTGATGCGAGAGTTTGATTTTCTTGTTGAATGGCCACTCCCTCTTTCGCCTCAACGGCCTGATGCAAACCTTCAGACCAACGACGTCCGGGCATGGTGCGACCAGTGTGCTCATCGACAATAACCACTTCATTGTCTTTAACGATATAATCCACATCACGTTGATACAAGCCGTGTGCACGCAATGCTGCATTTACATAGTGATTTAACGAAATATTTTTAACATCATACAAACCTTCATCCGCTTGCAGCAAACCAACCTCTGCTAACAATTCTTCAACATGTTGGTGGCCGGCTTCAGTTAAAAATGCTTGGCGGTTTTTTTCGTCAAGGTAATAGTCGCCATCACCTTTTTCTTCTTCACCTTTAACAAGCTTGGGAATAACCGTATTAATTTTTTGGTATAAATCAGCGCTGTCTTCGCTTGGCCCAGAAATAATCAGCGGCGTACGTGCTTCATCAATCAAAATGGAATCAACTTCATCAATGATCGCGTAGTGTAGCTCTCGCTGCACTTTATCTTCCATGGAAAAAGCCATGTTATCGCGCAAATAATCAAAACCATATTCGTTGTTTGTGCCATAAGTAATATCAGCAGCATAAGCAGCGCGCTTTTCATCAGGACTCATGTTCGGCAAGTTGACGCCAACGCTCAGCCCTAAAAATTCATGGACTGGGCCCATCCACTCAGCATCACGCTTTGCCAAGTAATCATTAACCGTGACCAAATGCACACCACGCTCAGTGATGGCATTAAGATAAGCGGGCAACGTAGAGACTAAGGTTTTACCCTCACCTGTGCGCATCTCAGCAATTTTACCTTGATGCAGCACCATACCGCCGATTAGCTGCACATCAAAATGTCGCATGCCTAGCACGCGTTTACTTGCTTCACGCACAACAGCAAACGCTTCAATCAACAAACTATCTAAGCTCTCGCCTTTTTTATAACGCTCACGAAATTCACTGGTTTTAGCCTTGAGCTCAGCATCGCTTAACTGCTCATAGCTTGCCTCCAGTGCATTAATTTTTTTAACTGATTTTGCGTATTTTTTAATCGCTCTTTGGTTGCGACTACCAAAAATCATTCGTGCCAATTTTTTGAACATTGCCTACATTACCTTTTATGCTAGAATGTAAAGATGAGCTCTTCGGCCCACAGCGTTAACGATATCATTAATCGCCCGAATAATGAACTAGCTAGCCTGCTTAATAAGGCGAATCAATTGAAGCGGCTTGATGGCATCATCAAACCCTTATTGCCTGAATCATTACAGCAACATTGCCGGGTTGCCAATCTTAATCAGCAACACCTTGTCTTAGTGACAAGCAGTGGATCTTGGGCAACGCAACTACGATATTGCAGCAGCGATCTACTTGCCAACTTACGAAAAATAAAAGACTTTGCGGGCATCGCGCAAATTCGCATTATTGTCGACCCACAGTTAGGGCGATAGCTTTGAAACGCCCCTCTCGATTGTGGCATCATCAACGCATCGAGTTTGCTCACCTTCTTGCTTGAGCCGAACCATGTCGCGCAAAAAGATAATGAAGCCCGGATCAAACAACAATTCCCCCGTCTCTGGATCTTGTATCACTAACGGCACATCAGCGGGCCTAGACTTGCCTACATTTAACTGACGCGCTACTGGCCGAGGTGTTGATGCTGCCGTTGGCTGAAATTGTTGAGCAAGTTGAGCGGTTGTATTCATGCGAACAGGTTTACGTGAACCGTCCAATGGCGGCGAATCCGCATTAGTACGCTTGAGATTTTCTGCTTGCTGTGCAAAATAAGGCGCCAAGACTGACTCAAATTTTTTGTCGGGCGTATTATCTTGATATTTTGCAACTAACGTCCAAGCTCCATCGATCACCGTAAAAGCACACCAAAAATCTAAAAAGGGTATGGTTGAATCATTGCTGATGATGAACTCTGTTCCTGTACCCTCCCTAATAACCACCCAGTAATGCATCTGCATTCGAATAGTTTTTTTATGCTCTTCAATGTGAATCGCCAGGTTTTTATCTGCTAAAGCAACTCTAATTTCCGCTTGATGCAAAGGATCAATAAATTGCTGCCATATTCGATAAAAGTCAACAAGCTCCGTCGACGTTTGGGTAACACACTTACTGAGCTGTTCAAGCACATCATCACTAAAATATTGCGTTAAAATATCTGTGGTTTCACCCGTATTGCAGTTAATTAACAAGGCAAAACCTCGTTCTGGATCATGCTTAAATGTCTGTCCAGGTTGCGATGCTAATGTGAGCTTCCAGACAAAACGCTCAGCGTCATAGGCATGTTGTTTCCTAAACCGGATATCTTGCGGCGTTTCCGCTCGCTGTCCATTCGATTTCAAACGCCGAGTGGGTGTACCAAAAACTGAGCTAAATCCACGTGCTAAAATTGCTTCCGCAGAATCAATCGTCCGCCACTCACCTTGCATCAGCCCAACAAAGCTTTTCTTACAAGTATCTAAAACCCTCAAGGAATGCTCAATTTTTTTTGATTGCTCAATCGCAGGATCGTTTAACTGCTTGATCTTCTCAGAACAGCATTGATTAACACCGGGGTAATTCATATAGAACGGTTGCATGAGTTTTTCAAAAAATGGCTCAAACTGATCGGTTGACGAGTCTGCCAAACATTGTTTTAAGAACTGTATGCAGTCATCAATATTTTGGGCCGTGATTCTTTCGCCCAACTGATCGAGCGAAACAAATTCAATAAGCGGTACATCTTCTTGTGAAGTTGCATCATCATCTGATGGGCTCACCGCTTTAGCAAAATCACGACGTGGACTGCCGTCACTTTGATATGAATCCCTAGATTGAGTTGAATCTCTAAATCGAGCTGATGGCAGACCGGCCACTTCAGCTTGACCTAACTCTGATGGCATAACACTCTCCTGTTTTGTAATAATAGTTTGGTGATTTGTTGCCGTTTTTATTGATATTATTTTGATAAATGCGGGGGCATTATAAAACAAATATTCGCTAAACCAAAGTGTCTTTAGGATAGATTCCTATAAACCGGTGGTTTTCGGCGCAGGCGTCAAAGACGGCGAACCCCGATGGAGTTTTTTGCCCGCCCAATGGCCTACACGAGCAAGTTTACTTTTATGAATGGACGGCTGAGGTCGCATGTCAGCCAAAAATTTTACAAAATCTGGGCGAAACAATAACTCGCCACCCTGACCTGAACAAACTAAAGGGGTAGTCATCCGTTTGATATGAGCATCTAACTCTGCATGAAAACATTGCGTGACTGTATTATCCTTGTAACTTGCATGTAAACGCCAATTACGACCGTCGGCCCGACGCTCTGCACCAGGCGAATCAATCGTCATTTCATAAGTAAACGTCAACAATGGTCTTTCATGATCTGGGCTAATGATATAACGATCATTTTCGATATCCGTATCATGAAACGTACTAAATACGAATCGAATACAAACCTCACCGGTTTGATCATTAATATGAATGCTAGGCTCGGTAATACCAGTTGTCGCAGTGAATTTCTTCATCAACGATTCTTGAAAATCATAAATGGGATCCATAAACGTAAAAAATGCCATGTCTGCTTGCTGAACACCAAGGTTTAAACCATTCAGTATGCGCGTTGACAACACATCGATGTCTTCAAGAACAATTGTTTCTCCACGCTCATGCAAATGCGGGTATCCTTTTTCTTCATCAACACGATGCACCTTGGCAAACCCTACACCTTCATCAACAGCAAACTGCTTTTCTGGGTGCGATTCAAGCATTATTTTCCAGGCACCAAGTCGCTTAACATCTTTTTGAAACTGTGCCCCTACGTGTGGATCATCAGAACCAAAAGTGGACTCACACCGCTTAGCATAGATGCCGGCAGCATCAGTAATCTCATGCGAAATGACTTGATCGCGTTGAAGCAACTCGCAGGTTTGAAGCTCATAGGTACTCAATAAATAATGCGCGTTGAGCAGCTTGTCCTTCAAGCTGGCGTCAGGATTTTCTAAATAACGAATATATTCATCGCCAACCTTGCGCAACCCAAAATGTTGGCGATAAAAAGGCTGCAAGGTTTTATTAAAAAATGAGTTAAAGGAACCCTTGGCTGATCTTATTTCAATTTCTCGGTCAGCTTGATTATGTTCGCAATATTCTAAAAAAATAATCAATGAGGATAAAAATTTGCAACAATGATTAACATTAGCTAAGTTGATTTCTTTTATGACGGGTAGCTCAGGTAAATGAACGTACGCATCTGAATAGAGCGTCTTTAATAATTCATCCTGTTCATGAGCCAAGCTTTTTCTGTTGAGCTTTACTAGCGAATCACGAATGTGGTCTTCAGCGCTTTTTCGGCGGTGGCGCAGCGCTACTTCGCCGTCTGACGTGATCATCGTTACTTGTCCTCCACTATCCTTATAATTTTTACCCATCCACTCGGCATCTGGCATCTTGTTAGCCGCACCATTAACACGAAAGGATTGATATCTACAAACGAGTATTACTTACTAGTATATTAAGATGACGTCGAGACGAGCAACTTCAAAAAAGCAATCGGGGCTGCTTTTTCATCTTCAAACGTGACATACTCCCAAGCTGACTCATCAGCCAACAACTCTTTTAATAATAAATTATTAATTGCATGCCCAGATTTATGGCCTACAAATGAACCAATAATGCTATGGCCAAGCAAATATAAATCACCCACAGCATCCAACACTTTGTGCTTCACAAACTCATCATCGTAACGTAGCCCGCCATCGTTAAGAATACGATAGTCATCGACAACCACCGCATTATCCAGGCTACCACCTTTAGCTAAGTTCATTGCCTTTAATTTTTCGTAGTCGGCTAAAAAACCAAACGTACGTGCACGGCTAACTTCTTTCACATACGACGTATGCGAAAAATCGAGCTCGACGGTTTGTGTGCGATCTTTAAAAACTGGATGATCATAATCAATCGTAAAACCAACCTTGAATCCCTCGTAAGGTGATAAGCTGGCTGAAATATCATTTTGTTCAAATTTAATTTTTTTCTTAATACGAATAAATTTCTTTGGTGCGTCTTGTTCAACAATGCCTGCCGATTGAAGCAAGAAAACAAAAGGGCCTGCGCTGCCATCCATAATGGGCAGCTCGGAAGCATCAAGCTGGACACGCACATTATCAATACCTAAACCGGCAAAAGCTGACATCAAATGTTCGATAGTTGAAACTTTGACGCCATCTTTAACTAGCGAGGTATTCAATGTGGTATCACCAACGTATTTTGATTGCGCTGGGATTTCAACAGGTGTCGGCAAATCAACACGCTCAAAGATAATCCCTGTATTAGGTGGAGCAGGACAAACCGTTAATTCGACTCGTTCGCCACTATGCAAAGCAACCCCTGTCGCCTTTATTACATTCTTCAAACTACGTTGCTTTAACATTGAACAAACCTTTCTGCTATCATTGCCAAATTCTAGCGCGATTGGCCTGATAAATATAGCGCTCAGCCAAATTTAGCGCCCCCTAAATGAGAACACCTCTCATCGAAAATCACTAAAATTCAATAAATTAGCAATACTCAACCAATAATTTCCATGTTTAGTCAGGTATGGCAGGCGGGGTCTTGCAATCCTGGCGGTAAAATACTCCATTCAAGTACTCACTGAGACTATAGCACACGAGGCCCTGAGTTCAAGCGGATGCTCAACTAGCACCCCTCATTCGGCAAGATTTGCCGGCAGAAACTGCCGGCAAAAACACTAAACTTCTTCTTTTTTACGCAAAAAGGCAGGAATATCAAGATACTCAACATCTTGCTCATTCACCGTCGATGAGGCGCTAGGCGCCGCTGGTTCTTCAGCCGCAGTTTGCTGTTGCTGGTAGCTCGTCGCTGGTGCCTCAGCGTGATGACCACTTGCAGCTTTGGCAACTTGTTGCTGTTGACGCATCACAGTTGGCTTTTCCAGCTGGTCATAGTTGATGCTGCCATCTCGACGAACACCTTCGCGCGTCATTTCAACATGGCGACCGCCCAATGCTGGCACTAAGCCAGTGACAACCACTGTCACGCGCATATCCTCTTTCATGTCAGGATCAATAACCGTACCGACAACAACCGTCGCATTATCAGAAATAAAGCCTTTAATCACTTCGCCCACTTCTTCAAACTCACCAATAGACATACTCATGCCAGCAGTAATGTTGACTAAAACGCCTTTTGCACCTTTCAAATCGATATCTTCAAGTAGCGGGTTAGAAATCGCTGATTCAGCCGCAACGGTTGCACGATTTTCGCCGCTTGCCACACCAGTACCCATCATTGCCATACCCATCTCAAGCATGACAGTGCGCACATCAGCAAAGTCGACATTGATGAGACCAGGACGTGTAATCAGCTCTGCAATGCCTTGTACCGCGCCGTACAACACGTTGTTTGCCGCCTTAAATGCATCAAATAAAGAAATTTGCTTACCAAAAACAGATAGCAATTTATCATTGGGAATAGTAATTAATGAATCGACAAATTTTGCAAGCTCTAGAATACCTTCTTCGGCCAATTGAGAACGTACCTTACCTTCAAAATTAAAAGGACGTGTCACGACCGCCACAGTTAAAACACCCATTTCTTTTGCGACTTCAGCAACAACCGGCGCACCACCTGTACCCGTTCCACCGCCCATACCGCAAGTAATGAATACCATGTCAGCGCCTTCAAGCACTTCGCGGATACGATCGCGATCTTCTTCAGCTGCTTCACGGCCAATGCGAGGATTGGCACCGGCACCCAAACCTTTTGTTAAAGTATTACCGATTTGTAAAATCGTTTTACCGCCACAGTTACGCAATGCCTGTGCATCGGTATTGACGCAGATAAAGTCAACGCCTTCGATACTTTGCTCCAACATGTGCTGCACAGCATTACAACCGCCGCCACCAACACCGACCACTTTGATAATCGCGTTTTGCGGAGAATTATCAACTAACTCAAACATCGAACTCATTATCTTGCTCCCTATTTCATTTCAAGTTAAAACCGTTTAAACCATGCTTTCATTTTCTCAAACAATTGCTTAACGTTGACTTTTTTAGTTTTTGATTTTTGATTAAAAGAACGCCCTTTAACGTGTTGGTCATAACCATACAACAATAAACCAACACCCGTTGCATACATCGGGTTTTTGACCACTTCAGCCAAACCAGATACGCGCTCAGGCACACCCACTCTTACAGGTACACGAAATACTTTTTCTGCTAATTCAGCGGCGCCCTCAACATTTGCACCACCACCGGTGAGCACAATGCCTGCTGTAATCAAATCTTCAAAACCACTGCGGCGAATTTCAGCGCGCACTAAATTGAATAATTCTTCATAACGTGGCTCACACACTTCAGCTAACGTTTGACGAGACATGTGGCGACCTGCGCGGTTACCAGTACTGGGCACTTCAAACACATCATTGGCACTTGCTAATTCGCGCAATGCACACGCATGCTTTAGCTTGATCTCTTCAGCATTTTTAGTCGGTGTACGCAATGCAACGGCAATGTCGTTAGTCACTTGATCGCCTGCAATAGGAATCACCGCACTGTGGCGAATAGCACCATTAGTGAAAATAGCAATATCGGTAGTCCCACCACCAATATCAATTAAGGCAACGCCAAGCTCTTTTTCATCTTCATTTAACACCGCATAGCTTGATGCTAACGGCTCTAAAATAATATCGCTCACATCCAAACCACAACGCTGAATACATTTCACAATATTTTGCGCCGAACTCACCGCGCCAGTAATGATATGCACCTTGGCTTCTAAGCGCACGCCAGACATGCCAACCGGTTCACGAATGCTGTCTTGACTATCAATAATGAATTCTTGCGGCAGAATATGCAGAATTTTTTGGTCAGCAGGAATAGCCACTGCGCGAGCCGCATCAATCACACGGTCAACATCCGCTGTCAGCACTTCCTCTTCTCGAATGGCAACAATGCCATGAGAGTTAAAACTGCGAATATGACTCCCCGCAATACCGGTAAATGCCGAGTGAATTTGACAACCAGCCATTAATTCGGCTTCTTCAATAGCTTTCTGAATGGAGTCTACAGTTGACTCAATATTGACCACAACGCCTCGTTTCAATCCCCGGGAAGGGTATGAACCTATGCCAACAACGTGAACACCTTCATCGCTCACCTCACCGACAATGGCGACAATTTTTGACGTGCCAATATCAATACCAACTAATAGATTGTTAGAATCTTGCTCAGCCATGTATCCCTATCTCACTTTTTCCACTGCACAGCCATTCCGTTGGGGTAACGCAAGTCGACTACCTGCGCCGTCCTTGAGTGGTTTGTAAACACCTTAGGATACACTTTCACAAAATGCTGCAACTTAGTCAAGATATCTTTGCTACCTAATTGTAATTTTATATTGTTACTTAAAGTAACTTCCCAGGAGTTGTTGCTATCTACCCGAATCGTCGACGGCGCTAGTTTTAAAGGGGTTAGCATGGCCTTCATGGATTGATAGTTTTTGACAACGATCGTTGCCTGTTGACTGTTTGGTGCAAAGAAATTTGGGATGTCGGCCGGAAACGAACTTTGTCGCGGGTAAAAAATCTTGCCCTGTTGATTCACCAAGCCAATCTGGTTCCAAACGGCAATTGGTTGCTGCTCATTGATGTTGATAGCAATTGTATCAGGCCAATCTCGCGACACATCAGCGTGAGCAACCCAGGCGATTGATTCCACCTCAGTTGCAACCTGCTTAAGCTTAACATGGAAAAAGTTTTGACCATCAACCAGGGGTTTAACGAGCTTAACAAGCTCAGGCTGACTGATGTTGTTCAACTGCCCAGAGACAACAACATGCCTTACCGGCACCTGCTTTTCACTGCGATGCACGCTGACCATCAATATCAGCAAGACTATGGCCACCACCATCACTGTGACAACTATCCATTTGCGTTTCATCTTAATATACTAGCACATGCACAAAGAAAGGACACGCATGAGAGAAGGCAGTTAAAATAGGTACGTCACTCCGACGCCGCCTGATTGCTGCCAGCGGCGGCGGGCAATCGGGCTATCACCTGCTTGTTTGAGGAGATAATCCCCACCACCATAGACGGTAAGCATCCATGAAGGTGTTGGCTGATAAACTAAGTTAAAGCCAGGACCAATGCCGAGGAGGCCAGCATGGGCAGAGTAACGCGCCAGACCCGACTGAGTTGATTGCTTCTGATTCACACTAAAGTAAGAATTCATATAATTTTCGCTTGCCCACGTCGCCGATGGCCCAACAAATAATTTTAGTTTTGGAGTAAATCGGTGTTGATAGCCAATATTGGCCTCAATGGTCAACCCACGACGCGTTTGTAGACTCGTTTTTGCTTTGGCAAAAGCAACGACCTGATGCCATGCATATTGACCAAAAATATCAGCCGTGCCATAAGGGGAGATATCGCCAAGACCGCGCAGATTCTTTTTATCAGCACGCTCTCGACGACCCAAATCATAGCCTAAAGCAATACCGACTTTATTCTGCCCATGATGATATAAATTGACCCCCAAACCTTCATTGGTTGTCAAAAAGAAACGCTGCTTATAAACCACGTTAACAATTGGAAACGGCAAGACACGGTAACGATCACTACCCAAATACCGCGGCAAGTAGTTTGCACTGGCCCCCAATGCAAATGTCCAGTTAGATGCGGGCTTAGCATTAGCTTCCGCATCAACCACCTCTTGTTGCACCTCAGAAGCAAAGGGCTCAAACGAACGGCCAAACAATTGTTGCGTGGGTGTGATAGCGCTTGCCGTTGCGGCCCACGACACAAAAACCAATGATGTCATAAACTTATATCTCATCTATATCAGCATAGCAGGAAGTTCAGTGTTCGCAAGATATCAGCGGTAAATTATTGGCAAGGCAAGGCAAACTCAGGTATGCTCTCGCGCATGATTACAACACTAAGAAACATTGCGATTATCGCCCACGTCGACCATGGCAAAACCACCTTGATTGACAAGCTGCTGCAACAAAGTCACACGCTTGATCAACGCAAGCAGCTCGGTGAGCGTGCGATGGATTCGGGCGAGCTCGAAAAAGAACGCGGCATCACCATTACCGCCAAAAATACCGCTATTCGCTGGAATGAATACCGCATCAATATCGTCGACACGCCAGGCCATGCTGATTTTGGTGGCGAAGTTGAGCGCATTTTGTCGATGGTTGATTCTGTGCTACTCATTGTGGATGCCGTTGAAGGCCCCATGCCACAAACACGGTTCGTGACACAAAAAGCATTTGAGCAAAACCTAAACCCCATTCTTGTCATCAACAAAATTGATCGTGATGGCGCGCGCCCCGATTGGGTCATGGACCAGGTGTTTGATTTGTTTGACAAACTTGGCGCTACAGATGAGCAGCTCGACTTTCCTGTGATTTATACGTCGGCTATTGAAGGCTATGCCACGCTTGATCTGAACCAACCAAGCGATAACATGGAGCCATTGCTCAACGCTATTATCGAAAAAGTGTCACCGCCTGATGTCGATATCGACGGACCTTTTCAAATGCAAATCAGTGCGTTGGCTTATTCAAGCTACGTCGGCACCATCGGGATTGGCCGCATCAAACGCGGCAAAGTATCAACTAACATGTCTGTCGTGATTATTGATCATCAGGGCAAACAACGAAAAGGTAAAGTGCTTCAAGTGCTTGGCTATCTCGGTTTAGACCGACATGAAGTGCCCGATGCAACGGCTGGCGATATCATTGCTATAACAGGCATTGCTGATTTAAATATTTCCGACACGGTTTGTGACCCCAATCAGGTCGAAGCATTACCTGCATTAACTGTGGACGAACCAACAGTCAGCATGACTTTCCAAGTCAATAAATCACCCTTTGCAGGTAATGATGGTAAGTTTATTACAAGCCGGCAGATTCGCGAACGTTTAGACAAAGAACTCATCCACAATGTTGCGCTACGCGTTGAAGACACTGCCGATGCAGAAAAATTTAAAGTTTCAGGTCGCGGTGAACTTCACTTATCGATTTTAATTGAAACCATGCGCCGCGAAGGTTATGAACTAGCTGTTTCACGCCCTGAAGTCATTATGAAAGATGTTGATGGCGAGCAACATGAGCCCTATGAACAACTCACAGTTGATGTAGAAGATACACATCAAGGCACCGTCATGGAAAAACTGGCCGAGCGCGGTGGCGATTTGCTTAACATGGTTGTCGATGGCAAAGGTCGTGTGCGCCTCGATTATGAAATTCCTTCGCGCGGTTTAATTGGGTTTCGTAACGAATTCTTAACCAGCACGCGCGGCAGCGGCCTGATGTATTCGGTCTTTGACAAATACGCCGCGAAGAAAAAAACTGCATTGAAACCGCGCAATAATGGTGTGCTGATTGCTAATAGCGCAGGTAAAGCCTCAGGTTTTTCACTCTTTAATTTACAAGAACGCGGCCGCATGTTGATTGGCCCGCAGACTGAAGTGTACGAAGGCATGATTGTCGGCATTCACTCACGCGATAATGATTTGGTCGTTAACGTCACCAAAGAAAAACAACTGACAAACGTACGCGCGTCTGGGAGTGATGAAAATATTGTGCTCACCCCGCCTATTAAATTTTCACTCGAGCAAGCGCTTGATTTTATTGAAGATGATGAACTCGTTGAGGTCACACCAAACCATGTCCGCTTGCGCAAAAAGTTTTTAAAGGAACATGAGCGCAAAAAAGATCGGAAGAAATTGTAAGTGGCCTCGGCAGTAAACTGTCGAGGATTATTATTTAATCTGGATCCCCGTTTTCACGGGGATGACAGCTTTTTGGTCGCCACTCGCACACCCCGCTGTCATTCCCGCTTCCCGTTTTCATTCCCGCTTCTCGTTGTCATTCCCGCCTCCCGTTGTCATTCCCGCCTCCCGTTGTCATTCCCGCTTCCCGTTGTCATTCCCGCGAAGGCGGGAATCCAGTTCAAAAAAATATTCAAAACATGATTGCCAACCACTCCTGACAAACACCACACCTGTGCCAAAATAACAACATTAATAAATTGACAATAGCCAAGCGCGCGTTAACATAAACCTCACTATCATATCATTAACAAGGAGGAGCTTTATCATGTCTAATCTTAAACCTAAACAACAGCGCTGGAACATAGCCGGTTCTATCACTACCGCTTTTGCTATGTTTGGGCAATCTATTTTTGCAAGTCTTCTACTATTCAAATACTTTGAATCTAAAGGCCTTAACCGAATTGCCAATTTTTTGTTGATGCCCTTCACTGCGTTTACCGCCTTTAAGGGTAAATATGAAATTGTTCGTTATTTTAATTATGATGCATTTATTAATATTCCAAACAAAAGCTGGCGAGAAATTTTATTCCCCGAACTCTTCCCCGAGCTTAAAACTGGATCACGACTTGTTGATTTGTTTTTCATGTCCACAATACTCGCTTTTACCATCAACATCAGCGCATTATTTGCTTTACTATCAAATCTAGCTTATCGCGATGCTTCTCCCCTCATCAGCGATGGTTTTTCAGAGGTTGCGCATGATGACTGGTTCAATGTTGCTTTATTTTTCTTAGGTGCTTCTCAATCATTTGCTGCCAATATTTTATCCTTTCCTTATATTCACATGGGCGGCCTTGTTGTGTTAAAAGATATTCTTACCTATCCATTTCGCAGCTCTAGCGTTCGTCGCCAGCATGCTGAGGAAAACCGAAAAATCGCGGCAGTTTTTGGCAGTTTGAAAGCGCGTGTTGGAAAAATCATTGAATTGAAAAGAGAAACCCCTTTTGATGAATCACAATTGACTGCTGATGAAAAAAATGATCTACATGACCAAACTCAGCAATTACAAGCGCAACTTGTTTCACTTGATCTAATAGCAGATGGCGGCGAAGACAAAAGCTTAGAACAAATAAACACTGAATTAACTCAAAAAAATTTCGAGGCAGCTGCGTTCCGACAAAAAACATTGTCTATGTATAATGAAAACCCTCAACATTACCAAGCATTTCTACCGCACGCTAAAACATGGGGTGAATGGATAGTCACTAAAACTTTATCAGTCACAGCAATTGCTGCGGCAACGGCAGGCTTATATAACTTTCATCAAATGTGGTCGGTCATTTTAAATGATTATCATTGGTCAGATCATCAAGCGGATGAAGTTGCAGCGATCTCAGGATGGCCGGCACTTGTTTCTATGGCGCTCATGAGCATTGCCTCTGCACCCATCACTGTGAAAGAATTCACGGACTGGCTGTATGATAGAAGTGAAGACATTGAATTTCAAACGACAAGCGAACGCTATACCACCAGCGCAAAAATCCTGACGATTTGCGGCATTGGTGCTGCAGCCAACGGTTACCAAGCATTTAAGGCGGGGACAAAAATTGCGGGCAGCGAACTATTAGCAATGATTCTTGCTTTTATTGGCCCGGTACTAGTTGAATATGGTGGTTATAAAGCACAACAAAGAAAAGATGCGTTTGAAAAAGCAACTATAGTTGAAAAACCTGCTGAACCATCTACCACCGAAACAACCGAAACGCGAGCATATACCGAAGAGGATATCGATGGTGCAGAAGCACAACCACTCGTGCAGCGTGAGTCATCAACAACGCTGGAGAAAAATCCTCAAATTGTCATAGGGAAAACAGTAAGCAATTTCTTCAAAGCAGCAACAACTGCTTGTGGAGAGATACCGTTTAGATGCAGCCGAAAAGAGAATGAGATACTGCTTAACGCGCAC
Organism: Legionellaceae bacterium; assembly: GCA_002707695.1. Lineage (GTDB taxonomy): Bacteria > Pseudomonadota > Gammaproteobacteria > UBA12402 > UBA12402. The sequence continues at coordinate 13,511 of PANR01000023.1, read as the reverse complement.
GCTGTGGCAGGAAATAACGGAGCTGCGAGCTGCGCTTAGTTTAAATCGCGTCTAAGGCCGCTGATAAATGCTTAACGCCCACAATCTCTAAACCAGTGATTGGTTTTTTGGGCACGTTGGCTTGCGGCACAATGGCGCGCTTAAAGCCGTGTTTTGCAGCTTCTTTCAAGCGCTCTTGACCATTTTGCACCGGGCGAATTTCGCCGGACAAACCAACCTCGCCAAACACAATCAAATCGGGTGGTAATGGTTTATCGCGCAAACTTGAAAGTACAGTAATGAGAATTGGCAAGTCGGCTGCTGTTTCTAATACACGGACACCACCAACAACATTCATAAATACATCTTGATCATAAGTAACAATACCACCATGCCGATGCAACACGGCCAATAACATGGCTAACCGATTTTGCTCCAAGCCAACTGCGACACGACGCGGGTTACCCAACTTACTTTCATCAACCAACGCTTGTATTTCAACTAACAAGGGGCGACTCCCTTCCCAAGTCACCGTAACCACACTGCCTGCGGCAATTTCGGTACTGCGTGATAAAAAAATAGCGGAAGGATTATTCACTTCGCGCAAACCTTTGTCGCTCATAGCAAAAATACCGAGCTCATTAACTGCACCAAAACGATTCTTCACTGCACGCAACACACGGAAACGTTCACCACGATCACCTTCAAAATACAAAACAGTATCGACCATATGCTCTAACACACGTGGGCCAGCAATCGCACCCTCTTTTGTCACATGCCCAACCAAAAAAATAGCTGTGTTGGTTTGCTTGGCAAATGCAACCAAACGCGCCGTACTTTCACGCAATTGACTCACCGCACCCGGCGCTGAACTAATCGTATCGGTAAAAATTGTTTGAATAGAATCAATAACCATCACCTGAGGTTTTTCAAGCTGCGCCATGCTGATGATGCGTTCGATATTGGTTTCAGAAAATAATTTTAATTTTTCTTGCGGCAACGCCAAACGTTGTGCACGCAACGCGACTTGTTGCAACGACTCTTCACCGGTGACATATAGTGCGTTTTGATGCTGACTGAGCATGCACATGGCTTGTAATAACAATGTTGACTTGCCCACACCTGGACTGCCGCCAATTAACACAACAGAACCGGCAACCAAACCACCGCCAAGCACGCGGTCTAGCTCTTTTAAACTGCTACTCGTACGCGCTGCTTCTGCTAACTCAACTTCAGTTAAATTGACAACAGCTGATTGTGTACCTGCATAACCTACACGACGATTTGCTGTGGGTGAGCTGGCCACTGCGACTTCTTCTGAAATGGTATTCCATTTGCCGCAATCAGCGCACTGTCCAGACCATTTTGGAAATTGCCCACCGCAATGCGAACATGAATAAATGGTTTTGGTTTTCATTATATTAATACTCGCTTTGTTGTCATTAACCTACCTCCCGTATTTCGCTCGCACTTCATACGGGCTACACGCTTGTTGTGACTTCCGCACCTTTCGTTGTCATTCCCGCGTAGGCGGGAATCCAGCTTCAAATAAACATTCCTGGATCCCCGATCAGGTCGGGGATGACAAGCTGACCTCCCGTATTTCACCTTGCTTCATACGGGCTACATGCCGCGTTTCAATTGTAGCGGGAACCAGCAACTAGTGCGAAACATTCTGCCAGCTACCATCCGCTGTACGGCATGCACGGCCATAAACTGTTTTCTGTTTACCGTCGGCCATCGTAACATTCATCGTGTAATCACGGCATGGCTGACTACCCGAGGTTGTCGTGCGTGTGGGTGTAACCGTGTAACGATCATTGGTGTTAGGGTTCACCCAAGTGCTTGACTGGTGATCACGATCTCTCTCCAGCGCTTGTTGCGCTTTCAATTTATCAGTCTCGTCCATATTCTTACCGACAACACCACCAAGATAAGCACCCGCCACCGCACCAATACCTGTTGCGACTAATTGACCCGTACCACCGCCAAACTGACTACCCAACAATGCGCCTGCACCCGCACCAATCAACGTGCCCGTTTGCTGTTTGGTTTCACAACCGGCTAACACCGTTAAACTTAACGCGCTCACCAAAACAATCTTTGAAACTTTCAACATCACCTTTCTCCTAACTTCCAATATTCCATTTTTAGTGTAAAGTATATTGGGTGTTGCTGCAATGCTGCGCGCACTTGGGAGTTGTATGATTTTTCATCCACATCGCGGGTTTTTTACCGATCGTGTTCAACTCATTGTTGAAGATGTTGCCAATGCCGTCACCCATGGCGTTGGGCTTTTATTTGGCATTGCCGCCCTTGCTATATTGGATGTCTACGCTGCTCGAACGGGCGACCCCTACAAAATTGTTGGCTGCACTTTGTTTGGAATTGGGCTCATCATGATGTATGCCTCGTCGGTGCTGTATCATAGCGTTCGCAAACAACCTTGGAAAAAAATATTTAAGGTTTTTGATCACGCGTCCATTTATGTGCTCATCGCTGGCAGCTATTCACCTATTTTACTAGTGAATATGCGACCAGATTGGGGCTGGACGCTTTTTGGCATTCAATGGAGTTTAGCTTTTGCGGGATTATTTTTTAAATTTTTCTTTATTCATCGCTTCGAAATTTTTTCGCTGAGCATTTACATCCTCATGGGTTGGTTTGTGATCTTAGCCGTTGGGCCATTATTTCATTACATGGAATTGCGTGGCATTTTATGGCTACTATGGGGCGGTTTGTGTTATACCGTTGGCGCATTTTTTTATGCGTGGGAAACTCCGTTGTTTGGTCATGCTATTTGGCATGCGTTTGTTGTGGCTGGTACGATTTGTCACTTTTTTGCAATTTTATTTTATGTGGTTCAAGTGCCGATTCATTAAATTTTATTTTGCATTGCCGTTGTCCAAACCCAGTCAGCAAAGTATAAACCAACAAATCGGATACGTCGGCTATTTCTTCAATAGCTAACGATTCACCAAACAAAGTAATTTCATCGCCCACTTTGGCATCGGGACAGTGCCGCAAATCAACATGTAACATGTCCATGTTAACACGGCCAACTAATTCACAACGTTTACCGCGAATAAGCATGGGCGTTCCTGGTTTTGCTTTTGATGGATAACCATCACCATAACCAACTCCTGCAACACCCATTAACATATCTTCAGGACACTCAAATTGCTCGCCGTAACCGACAACATCACCTTTTTTCTGATGACGCACACTGATAAGCTTTGCCTTCACTGTCATCACCGGTTTTAATTCATATTCACTGCTCTGATGGCCTTTAAAGGGAGAAACACCATATAACATAATGCCCGGGCGCACCCAATCGTTTTTAATATCGGGGTGTGCAATGATTGCTGCTGATTTTGATACGCTTATTTCACCACCCAAATCTTTTATGGCGTTTTGGAACAGTTGATACTGTTTTGTTAGCACGTCATGTTTACCTGGATCATTCCAGGCAAAATGCATCATAAAATTAATGGGGCGCTTAACTTGTCGCAGCATCATTAAACGTGCGTGCACATCACGCACATCATCTAATGCAAAACCCAAACGATTCATCCCAGCATTGACTTTTATCCAGATGCGAATGGGCGCCATTAAAGGTGTTTTTTCAAGTAACTCAAGCTGCTCTTCATTATGCAAGACGGCATCGCACTGATGCACTGATAATAACATCAAATCTTCTTTTGAGAAAAACCCAGGCATTAAGATGATAGGTTGTTTGATGTTTGCACCGCGCAGCGTAATTGCCGAATCAAATCGCGCGACGCCAAATGCATCCGCCTCGCGCAATGCCTTTGCACAAGGCAACAAACCGTGCCCATACGCATTTGACTTTATCATTGCAATCACACGAGAATTAGGTGCATAGTGTCTGACGCGTTGCAAATTATGACGGAGCGCATCAAGATTAATCTCAACTTGCACGCCATCGGTCATGAAAAATCTCCGCCGCTGTAAGTATCTGTGACGAAATTATCAAACCGCGTGTATTGACCAAAGAAACTCAATCGAACCTTACCAATAGGACCATTACGTTGCTTACCAATAATAATTTCAGCACTGCCTTTATCGGGACTATTTTCATGATAAACTTCATCACGATAAATAAACATAATAACATCTGCGTCTTGTTCGATGGCACCAGAGTTGTGGCTCACTATGCCATCTGCAAGCCAGCTTGCCGGACCCGGCACTGTTAAGTCAAAAACTTCCTCTTCGCCAACATAATCTATAGCAACCACTCTATCCCAAAATAAATCACTTTCGGCATGCTTTTTCAGCGTGTTGCTATTGAGCAAATTTGCGTAATCTAACAACACATCCCTTGAGGGAGAAAAATTAAAATGCGACGATCCTCCATAGGATGTACCACGCATGCCAGCCATCTTACGATGAGATACGCCTAAACCAGCCATAGCAGTTTTTACTTCGTCAAATATTTCCTGCGGTATGGTATCAACATTTGTATTAGGCATTTTATTTTTTATTTTTTCTTTTAGGATCTCAGCCTGAGAAACCCGTGGGCCAAACGCGCCAATTTGCTCTAAAAATATTTTCTGGTCGGTAAGATTGTTAATTGTTACCAAGTAACCCGGTTTATATCCAGGTTTCTGTGAACAATAAATTTTTGCAACAATGCCAAATCGCATTAGCAACGAAGCAACATCTTTTGCTAATCCATGACTGTTTGTACTGTAATGAATAACATCACCACCTCTAGCACCAGCTTTTCGCGCATGAATACATCCGTCAGTTGCCCAAAGGTGCTTCATGAAAAGAGCGATTTTCTTATTTGGCAATTGAAATACATTTTCGGGAACGCGTTTTTCATGAGACCGCTGATTAAATACTCCTAACTCTCGCAGCCACTTGTTAACGCCCTTTGGATGCCACCGATTACCGTTGCCACTAATTAACAACTGATGCCAGCTATTTCGGCCTTTGTACCTCGTCACCTTGGCACCAAACGCTTTCTCTGCGCTCTCAATCACAGCCTGGCTATTTTCTTCAGAGTTGGTTGTATAGCGCATGGGCTGGCCTTTGAGATAACTGCCATCGCCAATGAGCTGACCGAGCAACACTAATTTTTCTTCGGGCCACTCCATACCTTCGGACGACTCCGGTAAATATCGAGCAATCGCCAATCGATCACCAATCGTTATATTTTCAAGCTCACGCCAACCATTTAACACTTTAAGGCGATGATTAGCTGACGCGGTAATGCTTCGACCACTTGCTAAACTCAACTTAAAAACTGGCTTTTTACCAACAGGCCAGACTTTCTCGCAACGCGCTTTGGTTAATTTATCATGCTGATCAATTGACAACACATCAACTGACTTGCCAACCAGCCGAGAAATTGGAATACGTCTGCCATCCGCCAGATTGACCAACGTATCGCCCGTCACGCATTCACGCAAATCCGACATGACTGGGCGTTTGTCTGTGCGTTGCTCGAGCCCGCGGTTTAACTGTGAGCCGGCTATCACTGGCACATGTAATTCTTTAGCGAGTGCTTTTAAACTACGAGAGATTTCTGAAATTTCGGTTGCGCGATTTTCGGATGCGCCTGGCACTTGCATCAATTGCAAATAATCAATCACAATCATGCCAAGCTGGCCATGCTCTTTTGCAATGCGTCGTGCGCGCGCGCGCAATTCCGCAGGACCTAACGCTGGTGTATCATCAATAAAAATCGGCGCATCTTGCAACATTGACACTGCAGAAGTCACGCGCGGCCAATCTTCATCTGCTAATTTGCCCGTGCGCACTTTGTGCTGATCAATCCGACCGAGCGACGAAATCATCCGCATAGCCAGATGCTCTGCTGGCATTTCCAAACTGAATACCAAAACTGGTTTTTTCTCACGAATAGCAGCATTTTCTGCCAAGTTCATCGCGAATGTGGTTTTACCCATTGAAGGACGACCGGCGACAATGATTAAGTCAGACGGTTGCATACCTGCTGTCATGTTATCTAAATCGGTATAACCTGTAGCAACCCCGGTAATCGGCTCGCTGGAATGATAGAGCGTGTCAATGCGGTCCATCGTTTCGGCAAGCACGGCGCTGAGTTTTTTAGGACCACTTGCACGCATCCCCTGCTCAGCGATTGCAAAAACTTTACGTTCAGCCTCATCCAACAAGCTGGTTGGGTCGCGGTCACCTGGTTTGAACGCACTATCAGCAATTTCATTAGCCACACCAATGAGTTGACGCAGCACGGAACGTTCGCGCACGATGTCAGCATATGCCGTCACGTTTGCTGCACTTGGCGTGTTTTTTGCTAACTCGAATAAATAAACATCATTGCCCACCTCATCAAGCTGGCCGCGATCTTTCAATGCCTCTGTGAGGGTCAATACGTCAAGCGGCTTATTGCGTGCAGATAAATCGGACATCGCATTAAAGATAATGCGATGCGCAACATGGTAAAAATCTTGAGCACTGACACGGTCAGCCACGCGATCCCATGCCGCCGCATCAAGCATCATGCCGCCCAACACAGACTGCTCTGCCTCGTTGGAAAAAGGTGGCACCTTGGTTTGGTCAAATTTTGATTTGTTTTTTACTGCATATGCTTCGTCGATGGCCATTTGAACATCCCAGGCTTGTCATGATTGATTAACGATTGTCGCCGAATCAGACAGGGGATGCAAGAATGGCATGAGCAAATTTATCTCCAATTGACGCTCCACAGGATTTCACCTACCCTAAAAAATGGCCATCAGCACGGTACTGGGAGAACGGATGAAAACTGTCATAACAATAGCGGGGTTAGCAAAAGTTATATTTCGGTACTCTACTCAGGTGTATAGACACACGTTACCGGTATTGGATAAAAATCTGCGGGGTTGATGCGCGGTGCATACGTATAATTAACCATATACATGCCAGAAAGCGGATCATACTGGGTAACCTTGACGCCCTTGATACTGACAGCATGCACCGTTGCAGTAAACGTGCCTGATGGAGAACCTGCTGGCGGTGGATTTGGCGCCGAACTTCTCTCCGTATAACTCAATGTCACCGCCTGCAAACCTTGTAGCGGTGTTGCATCACGATCCATTGAACAAGTCACATCAAAAGTGCCAGGCTGTGAAAAGAGATCCTTACTATCCCACGTCCGTTGTGCTGGCAACAAAGAAAAATGATCAACAACCGGCGCAGCTGCAGCAATTGACGCAACACCCGATGTAAGTAGTAACAACCCGAATAATATTCGTCTTAACATGATATACCCCCCCATTTCTCTCCCGAAATCTAACAGCAATTGGTATAAAAACGCAACCATCAATCACCCAAATTATCATCGCCAACCATTTGCCTGCGATTGATGATTGAGATGGGATAAAAAAACGCCCCTTCAAAAAGAAGGGGCGTGATAGAAATGATTATTCAGCTTGGTCAGCTTCATCACCTTCAGCATCGCTTGCTGCTTCAGGTTTTTGCTCACCACCTTCCGATTCGATATGCAATTTAATTGTTGCGGCAACATCGCTATGCACTTGAATAGCAATATCATAAACACCGGTTGAGCGGATAACGCCTTCTGGCAACAACACTTCACGCTTTTCAACTTCATGGCCAGCAGCCACCACCGCATCAGCAATTTCTTTTGTACCAATAGAACCGTACAATTTACCCTCGTCACTCGTTTGAGCAATAATTTTAACTGCCAAGTTTTCGAGTTTTGCAGCACGTTGCTGTGCAGCTTGCAATGTTGCTTGCTCAACTTTTTCTAATTCAGCACGACGCGCTTCAAACTCTGCAATGTTCGCTTCGTTAGCAGGCACGGCTTTACCTTGCGGAATTAAAAAGTTTCGGCCAAAACCTGCTTTGACCTTTACCTTATCGCCCAAATGACCCAAGTGTTTAATACGTTCTAATAAAATAACTTCCATCATACACCTCGCTTTAATTGATTAAACCATTTATTTTTTAGCAACATTCATCGCTCGAAAATTAACAATACTGTCCATCACCGACATCACCACCACCGCTAAAACCAATGGGGGATAGAAAATAATCGATACAAACACAAACCCATAAAATGCAAAAAACCAAATGCTTGGTAGCTTTTTCAGTGCCACCATGCCATGCACTAAACTAAAACCTGCTAAAACAAAAGGGAGCAAAATAACAGGCAAAAAATCTTTAAAAACTAAAGGCCCCCAAATCGCCAACACCCCAAACACCACTAGCAAAATAATGCCAACCCGATGGATGCGAATAAAATATAATTCTTTATTGAGGTATGGCTGAGCAAGCAATGCGCCTTCGATCGCACGTGAACCCATCAACGCAATAATAGCAAACAACAACACAGACACGGTTTGCAAGCCTGTTAAAAAAGGCGCGATGTGCTGGATGACAGTTTGTATCTCGTCAGCGTTAACGGAACCTGACAACATTTGGCTGCCTTGAGAAACTGCTGTGCTTAATTGTTTAATCCACCACAAATGCGGCTCACCAAAAATTAAATGCACAACGAGCACGGCCAACAACCCCATCAATGCAGACACACCAATAGTCAGTGACCAGCTGCCTGTTTTTTTGATAAGACCGGCAAGCAACCAAACGCTCAGAAAACCAAAAACCCCATTGGTCATCAACAACAACCAATTACCATCGATCGCCCATGCAATAGCTGGCAACGATGCCCAAAGCACGATTAATAAACCTTCGAAAAAATGTTTACGCAGCGTAACAAACCCAACAATCACAGCAGCTAACCAACCGCCGACGAAGGGTAACAACGCACAAATCAATGCCGCTAAGCTAGCGTGCATACGACTGCGTAAAATGAATTCTCCGATCTTCTTTAACATAATTAATTATCGTGTCGGTCACAGTAAGGTAACAATGCTAAGTAACGTGAGCGTTTTATCGCTTTTGACAACTGACGTTGCAACCACGCACTCACACCTGTAATGCGGCTTGGTACAATTTTTCCTGACTCAGTAGTAAATTTTCTCAACACATCAGGATCTTTGTAATCTAAAATCATTTTACCGCCAGAAAATCCAGATAATCTTTTACGGCCAAAACTCGAACCAAACTCTTTTTTACCTTTGTGATCTTTTTTAGCTTTATCCATCATAGTAGATGGTTCAGTCACCGCAGACTTCACCAGCATTGTCATGTGGCGCATGATTGCATCGTTAAACTGAAAAGTATTTTCGATTTCAGCCAAGCTTTCTTGACCACACTCAATATTCATGAGCACGTAATGTGCTTTGTGAACATTGTTGATGGGGTAAGCAAGCTGCCTGCGACCCCAATCTTCAAGTCGGTGCACTTGACCACCTTGGTTGGTTGCGATTTGCTTGTAACGATTGACCATGCTTGAAACTTGTTCGCTTTGGTCTGGATGAACTAAAAATACGATCTCATAGTGTCGCATAGACTATGGCTCCTTACGGTTTCAGCCTCCCGGGCCATCCCGGTGAAGCAAGGTTTTAAAATAGAGGGCGATTGTAGGCTAATTTTGATCCAGAGGCAAGGAGGATCGGCATTTAACCCGCCCCCCACTTAAAATTATCCGATCGGTCGGTTAGTTTGCTCTTGCTCCAGGAGACATAAGCGGTGTGCGCTCAGTAGCCTGCTCAGTAGTTTCGCCGTCATTGGGATCTGCATCCACCATCACCCAATCCAGCTCAATCCCACCTGAGCTCTCACTACCATGATCACTCGATCCACTGGCAACTTCTTGAGCGTCATGCTCTCTGCGCTCTTTGTGATGATTGCCCAATAAAACACAGCACCATATTGCAGCTGACAAGATGCTCGCAATGATAAGCGGAATATTGTGGTCGCCACTTCGCCCATCACCGCACAATGACAGTTCAAACGCCTCGAGCTGTGAACCCGTCACAGCACTGGCATTATAGTTGAGAATGCCAGCGCTGGTCGGACTGCCCATCACCACACCCGTTGAGCTTTGGCAAAGCGGATCAGTGGTAGCAGAAAAATTTGTTGAAAAATAACCAGGAATATACGCCATCGCCCAGCCAGCAGCGTCAGCGGCCAGCTTGGCAACACGCCAAGAAGCAAGGCAGTCTTGACTATCAGGCACACCACCAGAGCAATACTCTTGAGCCGCTCGAAGGGCACCCACAAGCGGCCCACCGCTATCATTGGTAAAAAATTGATATCCAGGCATTATCGACCTCTTTTTTTTTATTATTTAAAACAAGCCAGGATACTAGGCATATTTTGATCAAAAATCAAGGTCAAATCCCGTTGAGAACACGTGCACTTCCTTGACAACACCGGGCTAAAACGCCAAAATCCCGCTTCGCTTAGTTAGATCACGGTTGTCATTCCCGCGGTGGGTGAGCCGAGCACAGAAAAAGCGACAGCTTTACTTAATCGGGGATATGTAGCTCAGCCGGTTAGAGCACAGCATTCATAATGCTGGGGTCGGTGGTTCAAGTCCACCCATATCCACCAACTTTTAACAAGCCGTGACCTCCACTCGATTCTGCATCAAACTTCTTTCACGCTCTATTTGAGCCTTCAATTCCTCTTCAGTCGGCGGATACTTCGCTGCGAACAGCTGTTCACTATCCGCTAACATTGAGTACTTCACCATCGTGGCACTTTTTTCACTGCATAACACCAAACCAATTGTTGGGTTATCATTTTTGCTTTTTTTATGTTGATCATAAATTCGAACATAACTATCCATTTGCCCTATGTCTTGATGCGTGAGTTTACCTATCTTGAGATCGACCAATAAAAAGCGCTGCAATTTGAAATTGTAAAAAACCAAATCAACGTAAAAATCCTGGTCTTCCGTCTGTATTCGCTGTTGCCTGGCAACAAACGCAAACCCCTTCCCAAGCTCTAACAAAAAACCTTTCAAGTTATCAATGAGTCCTTGCTCCAGATCTGTTTCCTGATAACCCTCGCTGGATAAATTTAAAAAATCGAGCAGGTAGGGATCACGCAGATAGTCTTCAGCTGAAGATGCCATAACCTGTGTTTTTTCCTGAGCCTCTGCTCGAACAGATTGCTGGTTTTTACTCGATAATAAACGCTCGTAATAAAGCACACCAATTTGACGGTCGAGTGCCCGTGCACTCCAATTCTGCTCGATGGCTTCATTAGCATACCATTCACGCGCACGATCATTAGCAACCCGCATGAGATGGCGGTAATGAGTCCAACTTAATTCAGGGCGCAGCGCGCCCTGAATTGGAAATGCTGTATAAAATTTACGCATTCTTCGCAAGTTACTGATATCAAAACCCTTTCCAAACTCCTCTGTTAACCGATCCGCCAATCGCGCGAGCTGCTGCCGCCCATAAGCTGCTCGAGCTTTGCCCTGCTGTTCTTCTTCTACAATTAACCGACCAATCTGCCAATAGGTTTGCACCATCGCACTATTTATCGCGCGCTGTACCTGAGTTCGCGCCCGCTCAATTAACTGACGAATATTATTAAACAACGTGTCGCTACCTGAAAATGTTAACGCCATACGCTCACTCCCTTTTGCAAAAGTAACTCAATATAAAAAACATCAACGTCAATTGATAGGGAACAAACGTGATTTTTATCGACTAAATACATGCTGGGGTCGGTGGTTCAAGTCCACCCATATCCACCAGTTTATTAATGTTGGCAACCAAAAAAGCAACGTGATTAACCATCAAGAAATAAATTTGTATTTGAAACTGAGATTTTAGGCATGCCCTTTCCTATCTAAACTTTACTTGCAATTGAAGTTTAACCTGCTCCACCCTCAATTTTTTACGTTCGCCACTAAGCTGAATAGCCACCATGACACCAAGCACATATAGATAATTAACTGAATCGGTGTTACGCACATTAGTTATTAAACACTAAACAATTGCCTGATAAGCCAGAGTTCTAAAATTATCAACAGTTAACGAAAAATCCGCCATGAGCTGAGTCATAAAAATACCAATCATTTGTTCTTTTGGATCAATATAATAATAGGTTCTGGCAGCGCCTGCCCAACCATATTCACCAGCTGTTCCAATTAATTTAGAATGCGCGGGACTGATATTAACACGTGAGCCAAGACCATAACTATAACCAGGAAATTGCATTGTTCCAAAGTGCAAGGGAAGTTGGGAAGGCATTAAATGATCCATGTGCATGAAGTTTACTGTTTTAGGGCTCAGAATACGTTGGTTGTTATGTTCACCACCATTTAATAGCATTTGAGTAAACGCAAAATAATCTTCAATCGTACCCTTTAAACCAAACCCTCCGCGCATAAATGCTGGATCATCTATTGGGTCAGTATCAGATACATCGAGCGCTTTGTTCACGCCCTTTTCCCAAAGATCCATCATTTTTGTCCAGGTCGTACCAGGCGCACAAACATCTACACCACCATAAACTGTTGCGACACGCCCCCGTTTATTTTCAGGCACAAAAAAGCTAGTTTCTTTCATTGATAAAGGATCAAAAATCGTTTCTTTTAAAAATACATCAAGCGGTTTTCCACTGATAATTTCGATGAGTCTCCCCACCACATCAATACTAACACCATAAAAAAAATGTTCGCCTGGCTGAAAAGCTAAAGGTAATTTTGATAATTTATCAATAAATTGTTCAAGTGATACTCCTCTCGCGATAGAACTAATATTATGTTCTCGATAAAATTTACAAACGGGATATTCTTCGTAAAAATCATAACCCAATCCAGAGGTGTGTGTTAATAGGTGATGAATGGTCATTGGTGTCTTAAGATCAACCAAGTGTGCTTTACCTTGAACATCCTTTTCCAATACTTTTAGCGAAGCAAATGACGGAATATAGTTAGCAACCGGTTCACGTAAATCACACTTGCCTTGTTCGTACAATGTCATAAACGCTGTGCACACAATCGGTTTTGTCATCGAATACCAACGAAACAATGTGTCTAACTGAACAGGGGTTTTGGCGTCGCGATCTTGATACCCGACGAGGTCGTGATGTACAATTTTGCCACGCCTAGCAATTAATGTGCTCACACAAGATAGCTTGCCACTGTCAACCTTTGACCGCAAAAATTCATTGATTCGTGATAAACGTTTGCTGCACATCTCAACTGATTCGGGTTTTGAAAGTTTTATCATGGCCACTCCTTGTTCTTATCAGATAAGTTGAAATGGCATTATCAGCAACAAATCCAGTGAAGTCAACACGAGCGCTATTTGAGCAAATGATGCAGAGAATCCGCTAATTTTTCGTAGTGAAAAGCAAATCCAGCGGCAAGTAATTTTTTAGGCTGTACATTGATGCCTGTTAACAACAATTCATCGGCCATCTCACCAAATAACAGCTTAACAACAAACGCGGGCATTTTTATGGGAATATATTTATGCGCCGCTTTTGCAAAAGCTTTCGCAAACTCTGCTTGTGAAACAGGGTCTGGCGCAACAATATTAAACGGACCGGTGAGCCCTGGATGTGTCAACAAGAAAACAATTGCCGCAACTGCATCATCAACATCTACCCAGACAAAAGGCTGCTTTCCGCTACCAACAATCGCA
>PANR01000022.1 GCA_002707695.1 Legionellaceae bacterium | reverse complement strand
CATTGTGGAAAATGCAACGCCACTTTATCAACGGGCGATTACCCGACTCTTTAATCAACTTGACGAGAACACAACCTGGAATGATGCCTTTCAGCGCTTGCTACTGCATCTTGATAACCGCGTTGATCGTATTGAAAACTTATTGATGCAAATGCTCGCTAAACGTGATCAGTGGATGCCTCTTCTACAGCTAACCAAAGCACGTGACGATCGAAAGACTATGATTGAAAACACGTTGATGATTATTAATGTTGAAGGCATTAATCAACTTCGCCAACATTTTTCTAATGAATTACGCAAGACACTCACTCCGCTTATTCGTTTTGCTTCAGCAAACCTGATGGCCAATCAAATTGACAGTGTTATTACGGCGGGTTGGCAGCCCGATCTCACTGATCCATTTATGCTTGCACAAAAAAATAATCGCCAAACTGTGCAACAACTACAATCCTTTTGGTTTGCAGTCTGTGAATTGCTGCTCACGCAAGGCAACACGTTTCGGAAACGTTTATCGATTAAAGAAGGTTTCCCACCGCCGAGTAAAGCTAAAGATAAAACCACCAAAGCGCAACTGCAACTCATGAAAGACAACATGAAGCTTTTTCTTGAATCATGTGAAGAAGCTCCTGGATTATTAGAATCACTAGCATGGTTTAGAAACAACCCTCCCCTGGAATACCCCGAGCAAGATTGGGCATTGGTTGAAGATTTATTTGAATTGCTGCCCATTGCAGTTGCTGAACTTGTCTTAACCTTTCAAGAATCAGAGCACGTTGATTTTACCGAGATCTCGCAATCTGCTTTACTGGCATTAGGTAATGAAGACGAACCTACCGATCTTGCGTTGAGCTTAGACTATGCTATCTCACATTTGCTTATTGATGAATTTCAGGATACTTCGATCACACAAGCGCATTTATTAGAAAAATTAACTTACACCTGGCAAGAAGGTGATGGAAAAACCCTGTTTGTTGTCGGTGATCCAATGCAATCCATTTATCGCTTTCGACGCGCAGAGGTCGGTTTGTTTTTGCGTGCTCAACAGTACGGTATCGGTGGAAAACCACTCACTACATTGCAACTCACCGAAAACTTTCGCTCAACAGCCAATGTCGTTAACTGGGTCAATGAGCATCTCAGCAAACTTTTTCCCAACGAAAACAATATTGCCCTCGGAGCCATGCGATATGCACCCTCTCACCCGGCTCATCCTCATCACACGCACTCTCAAATTCAATGTCATCTCACGCATGACCAAACTCATGAAGCTGAAACTGTTATCAGTTTAGTTAACCGGTGCAAAGGTAGCACGGCCATTTTAGTGCGCGCGCGATCGCACTTAGATGATATTATCCATGCGTTAAAAGCGGAAAATATTAGTTATCAAGCCATCGACATTGATCGCTTGGCAGATAAATCAATCATTCAAGACCTGCTTTCACTCACCAAGGCATTAATCCACCCTGCTGATAGCATTGCTTGGCTTAGCATTCTCCGCGCACCTTGGTGCGGGTTAAGACTCACTGATTTACACCGTATTGCTAATGCTCGTGGGCAACGAACCATTTGGCAGCAACTTCAAACTGCTGACACGATCGACTCGCTCTCAACAGATGGCAAACAACGTGTGTTGTTTTTTGTTGAGGCCATGAAAGCGGCTTTTGAGCAGTATCAACGCTTGCCGCTTGCCGATTGGATTGCATCAACATGGGAAACACTTGGTGGTAAAAAATGCTTGAAGAACAATGCTGAACTACATGATGTTACAGCATATTTTCAATTTTTAGACCAATTTACATTAAATGATTTGAGTAATTTTGATGAATTTGAACGATTACTATCAACCCAGTTTGCTCAAGCTCAAGCAGCACATGACCATCCTGGCGATAAGGCGCTACAAATATTAACCGTTCATAAATCAAAAGGCTTGGAATTTGATAATGTCATTCTCACAGGGCTTGGCTATTCAAATGCAATCACGACACAACAGCTACTGAGCTGGTTAGAACGGCCACGAGAAACCAGTGGCGAAGACTTATTGTTCTCCCCCATTAAGACGACACGCAGCAGTGATGATAAAATTCATGCCTACATACAGCAGCAAGAACGATTGCGAGAATATTATGAAAGTATACGCTTGTTTTATGTTGCGGTGACACGCGCTAAGCGTAATTTGCATATCATTGCACATGCACAATATAATGCTGAGGAAAATGCGTGGAACCCTTACAGCAACAGCTTACTTAAAGTGCTCTGGCCGACATTGAAAAACTATTTTTACCCCGAACCGGCTCAGCAATCTGTTGCTAGAGATGATATTTCACTCAAATCATTAGAAATTAATCGGCTGCCCATTGAGCATTTTACCACAAATGAATTGAGCTTAGCGCCTGATCGATTTGCGCATCATACGCCAAGTGACTTTGTCTGGCATGAAACATCGGCGATCACTCTTGGCATCGTGTCTCACAGTATTTTACAAGCAATTAGCGAAAGCAAGCTAGACGAGTGGACTGAAGAAAAAATTGAAAGCATGCTGCCGCATTGGCGACAACTGTTGTTGCTAATGAATATCCAGCATTCACAAATTGAACCTACTCTTTCCCTAATAAAACAAGCTATTTTAAACACTTTACATGACGAATCTGGACGCTGGATTTTGTCTGCACACCAACGTGCGCGCTCTGAATTTGCCATCAGCAAAAAACAACCGGATGAAATCATCCACGCAGTGATTGATCGCTGCTTTATTGACGAATCGGGCAACTATTGGGTGATTGACTATAAAATTATTAAAGACCTCGACATTGATAACAAAGAAACTATTGACGCGCTAAAAAATCAATATATACCCCAGCTCCAATTATATGCTGAGCTACTCACTGACTTAAGCGGCCAACCCATTAACACTGCTCTGTACTTGCCGCTTCAATGTCATTTGTTAACTATTAAGCTGCCTGAACTCAGCTGCTAACTGTTTTACAGATTCATCTGTACAAGATCAGAAAGCTCTCGCATTGCGATAGATAAAATGACTGGTGTTAACGTAGCCGTTGCTTTTAATCGTTCAATAATATCTTTCCAGCGTTTAACGCCATCTTGTGCATGAGAGAGCCAGTGGTCAATTTTGTCATTGATGGTTTTTCGACGGCGTCCTTGCTGCAAAACACCGATTGTTAACATTCGCTGCCACCAATCTAAATCATCTCTCAAAGCAGTACGCAACAAGGCGCCCCAATGTGAATCGGGCTCTATGCCTGTTATTTTGTTTCTAAGCCAATAAAGATCAAGCTCTTCTTCTAACATAAAATAGGTTTTAGCAACTTCAGATACCCGCCAATCATACTCCAATGCCGCTTCGACAATATCTAATGCTGAAAACATTGGCACAAATGAAGCAACACGTGTAGCAATTTTTTCAGGCACAGATTTTTCAACAAAATGTTTCACATCAGCTTGATAGTCCTCTAATGCAGAAGGAGACAAATAATCAGTCAATCCATTTGCGAGCGTGGCAACCGATTTAGCATAACAAGACACCGTAGCTTCGATATCTAAATTATCACGACGATTACGCAGCAACCAACGAGTTGATCGGCGAATCAGGCGATTCATCATACGCATTAAACGAAACTGTGTTTCACATTTAACCTTATAATCTAATTTTTCAACTGACCGCCATAAGCTCTGCTTGCCAAATATTTTTTGGGCGATAGTAAACGCGCGCGTAATATTCGGCATTGATGCGCCGGTTTCTTCCTGCAAGCGAAGAATAAACGTAAACCCCATCTCATTGACCAGGGTATTGGTCACCTGAGTTGCGATAATTTCACGTCGAAGAATGTGATTTTCCATCTCATTTTTGTACTTGTCTTGGATAACTTTGGGAAATTCCTCACGCAGCATTTTTGATAAAAATGGATCCTCAGGCACATCAGACGATAGAATTTCTTCTTCAAGAAGATTTTTTGTGTAAGCAAATAGCACGGCCAGCTCAGGTCGCGTTAAGCCTTTATTATTCGCTTTTCGCTCAATTAACATTTTTTCATTGGGCAAACGCTCTAACTCAAGGTTAATTTTACCGCGCCTTGAAAGATCAAACATATATCGAGAATATAAATCAAGGTTAGTGTCAGATTTTAACTGAATTAAACTCAAAGCCAGCGTTTGCTTATAATTATTTTTTAAGACAATCTCGCTAATTTCATTGGTCATATCAGCCAAGAGTTGATTTCTCTCTTCAACAGAAAGCTTGCCCTTTTCAACCGCCTCATTGAGCAGAATCTTGATATTTACTTCATGATCCGAACAGTCAACGCCCGCTGCATTATCGATAAAATCAGTGTAAATATGGCCGCCATTTAAGGCATACTCAACACGGGCCAATTGGGTTAGCCCTAAGTTACCACCCTCGCCAACGACTTTAAATTTTAAATCGATAGCATTCACTCGAATACCATCATTGTTCCGATCACCTACATGACTTGGGTCTTCAACAGACGCTTTAACAAAAGTGCCTATACCACCATTCCAAAGCAAGTCACACTCCATGGTCAAAACAATCTTAATTAAATCATTAGGAACAATATAATCTTTTTTGATACCAAATAATTTTTTCATAGCTGCCGAAACAGCAATCAATTTATCGGATCGATTAAAAACACCCCCGCCCTTTGATATTTTCTTGCTATCGTAATCACTCCAGCCTGAACGCGGTAAAGCAAATAACCTTTCACGCTCTTTAAAACTTTTCTCAGGATTGGGATTCGGATCTATAAATATATGCTGATGATTGAACGCAGCAATTAAACGAATATGAGGTGACAGCAACATACCGTTTCCAAAGACATCCCCACTCATATCACCTATCCCTACCACGGTGAAATCAGTCGTTTGAATATCAGTACCGAGCTCTCTAAAATGGCGCTTTACTGATTCCCACGCGCCCCTTGCAGTAATGCCCATTTTTTTGTGGTCATAACCCGTTGAACCGCCCGAAGCGAACGCATCATCAAGCCAAAATCCATATTCATGGGCAATGTCATTGGCAATATCTGAAAAAGTTGCTGTGCCTTTGTCTGCTGCGACGACAAGATATGGATCTGGCTCATCGTATACGACCACATTCTTAGGCCGCACAACTTTTTTATCAACCACATTATCAGTAATATCCAACAATGCTTGAATAAATTCTCGATAGCAGGCGATGCCATGCTCCATCATTTCATCGCGCGTTGCATTTTCAGGAATACATTTAGCAACAAACCCACCTTTCGCGCCAGAAGGAACAATACAGGCATTTTTAACTTGTTGAGCTTTCATCAAACCAAGCACTTCTGTACGAAAATCCTCAGGACGATCCGACCAACGTAACCCTCCACGAGCCACCTTAGTACTACGCAGGTGGACCCCTTCAAAACGCGGAGAATAAACAAAAATCTCAAACACTGGCTTGGGCAATGGAATATCTTTTAACACTTTTGAATTAATTTTGAGAGACAAATAGGTTTTTCGAATATCTTTTTCACGCCACTGAAAGTAGTTTGTTCTCAATGTTGCACGGATAATATCTTTATATCGACGTAAAATTCGATCCTGATCAAGACGATTGATGCCTTCAAGCGCCTTATCAATTTCTTTTATAATTTTTTCAATTGCAACGACTGATTGTTTGCTGGATTTGTTTTGGGCTGGATCAAACTTACGTCTAAAGAAATGAACGATATTCTGCGTAATTTCTGGGTGAGATCGCAAAGTGCTGGCAATATAAGACTCGCTATAATTCATGCCAACTTGTCGAAAATATTTTGCATACGCTCTAAGCATACACACTTCGTGCCAATTTAGCCCTGCTGATAAAACCAGATAGTTGAACGGGTCATTTTCAGCATCTTTCATCCAAACAGCTGAAAATGCTTCTTGGAAAGTTTGCCTGATTTCTTCGACATTAATCTCATTTTTAACATCAAAAAGCATATCGAAATCATTAATCCAAACTACCAAATTTTCTTTTGTTTTAAGCTGGTGTGGCCGCTCACCAATCACGCGAAGACCCATGTTTTCTAGTATGGGAAGTGCATCCGATAGCGGAATCATTGAATTATGCTGAAAAACTTTAAATCGTAGATATTTATCTTCTTTTGTTTGATATAAATTCATTTTAAGCGGTGAATCAGCTGTTAGCGACTCAATATGCTCAACATCCATAACCGCTTCTTCAGGCGAATAATCTTCGCGATAACTTGCAGGGAATGAAGCGCTATATCGATTAAAATAGATTGCCCCTCGCACTTCACCATATACTTCAGATAAAGCAATTTGGAAATCATCTTCCCATGAGCGGCCGGCGTCTATTAATTTTTTCTCAACTTCATCAACTGTAAATTTGTGCTTTAAATGTTGATCAACCCTAACAACGAAATGGACGCAAGCAAGCAACGACTCAGAAAACAATGGTTCAAACGAAGCCTCTTGTCCGTTAAATTCATTCAACAAAATAGCCTGCATTTTTTCACATAGTGCGGAATCAAATTTTTGTCTTGGGACAAATACTAGGCAAGAAAAAAATCGGCCATAGCTGTCTTTTCTAACAAATAAACGAATGCGCTGTCTATCTTGCAAATGCAAAATACCCATGCTCAACTCAAGCAGCTCCTTAGAAGTTGCTTGAAACAAATCGTCACGAGGCAATGTTTCTAGTATATTTAATAACGTTTTCCCTGCATGGCCTGTGCTACTTAATTTTGAAAATTTGAGCACTTTTTTAATTTTATGTCTTAAGAAGGGAATAGTTTCTGGGCTACTGTTATAAGCGCTGGATGTGTATAACCCGATAAAACGACGTTCACCAATTAACTCACCCTTCTCATTAAAACGTTTAACGCCTATGTAATCGGTATAAGCAGGCCGATGAATGGTTGAACGTGTTTTAGTCTTTGCAAAAATTAATATATGTGAAGACAAGGTTTGCTTTTGAGCCTCTACTGGCAAATCAGACAAATGGCGTATGGAATGGCGTTCACCATCACGCAAAACGCCTAAACCTGTTCCCTTAATAGCCTCTAACGTTTTATCGTTATTTCGCTGAACCAGCTTATAATCCCGGCAACCAATAAAAGTGAAATTGTTGTTTGATAGCCAAGCAAGAAAGTCCTTGCTTTCAGAGACTTCAGCAGCATCAAGCGGTGGTGGTGTTTGCTCGAGCTCAAGCAGGGATTGCTGCATGCTTTCTCGCATTTGAGGCCAGTCTTCCACCGCAACCGTCACATCTTTTAAAACCCTTTGTAAATTCTTTTCGAGTTTTTTTAATGATTCGTTGTCAGTCTGATAATCAATTTCAATAAAGATAGGTGCTTCGCTACTGCTGCCTTTAGCAGGATTTTTTCGATTACAAATCTCAACGATTTTATTCTGCTTATCTCTAACAACTTGAATACCACCTAAATGAATGACTAAGTGGATTAAAAAATTATTGCGGTTAACCTCCATGCGTAGACTATCAACCAAAAATGGCATGTCATCATGCGACACTTCGATCACTGTGTATTTTGATTGCCAACCATGCTGCGCCTTAGAAGGGTTATAGATCCTAACCTTACTCTCCCCTGGTTTGCGCGTCTCAATCAAGTTCCAATGCGACATCAGCAAGCCATAAAGATCCCCAATTTCACGACCACTCAACTCTTCGTATGAAACGGTCATAAAATAACACTTAGCAAAGTCACTAATTAACGCTGCTTTCTTAGCCGACAGCTTCTTTTTGATAAGGGCCTGAAGCTTGCTTAGAATTAACTGGCGTTTTTTCTCTATACTCGCACTCATTAGCACGCTCTCCTGTCATTTATTTGTTGCTCTGTGGTCTTCCAAGCATCTTGATTTCTTAAATAATTAATTGAGACATCATCAATAACTTTTTGAGCTTCAAGGTTTTTTAACGCAATATTAAGCAAAGCTTTTCCATCTGGGAGGCAATCATATCGTCTCTCTGGTTCTGGCAAGTCTGAATATGCTTCCCACACATCGCCAATAAAATGATTATTTGAATTGGTTAAAGTAATAAATTCATCTAATTTAATTAAAGCATCAGGTTTATTCTTGTTCATAACTTTTTGTTTATTTATGCCATAATAGCCTAAATAAACCTCATTCATGTGTGCATTAACTGCAACAGCAACTTCTTCAAGCTGTGCTGATGCATAGGCTGCTTGCGCCCAAACCGCTAAACTTGAAATAGGAATGACTGGGGTGTTGTGAGCAAGCGATAGACCCTGCGCCACACCTATGCCTAAACGCAAGCCTGTGAAGCTACCTGGACCTACGCTGAGCGCAATAGCATTAAGCTCACTGACAGCAATCCCTGCCTGGCTCAACAGACTATCAATCATGGGCAAAACAAGCTGTGCCTGCTCTCGACTCGCCAGCTGAGACTGTTGGGTAATTTTTTGACTGGAATAAAGTGCCACAGAACAATTTTTAGTCGATGTCTCGATAGCGAGAATATTCATTTTGACTGCTCAGCAACACAAAAATGGTAAAAAGTTTCACAGAAAATATAACGCTGCACACAAGTAATTGCAACCCTATTCTGCAAAGATTTCGAATTATTTTAGAGCAAAAAATGACCTGTTGAGAGAGGGGTAAATAAAATATAAAAATTATGAGACGCCTTAAACATCTAAAAAACTAGGCATTATTGCTCACTTTCATCTAAATATTGTCGTTTATCTTCAACGTCAGCCCACTTATCAGCATCATCTGGCGGCGCTTTGATTTGTGTAATATTTGGCCATTTTTTTGCGAGCTTCGCGTTAAGCTCAATATAGGGATGAAACTTCTCTGGCAAGTCATCTTCTGCATAAATAGCATTCACCGGACACTCAGGCTCGCATAGCGCGCAGTCAATGCACTCATCAGGGTCTATAGTGAGAAAATTAGGCCCCTCGTAGAAACAGTCAACCGGGCAAACCTCAACGCAATCCGTATATTTACACTTAATACAAGGCTCTGTTACGACAAACGTCATCTCTTATATCCCACAATCAGAAGCCCAAAAGACTAGCAGCAAACACCTGCTAACTCAATATCTAGCCGTTAAGGAGAGCTTACAGGATTACATCTCAGCCAAGCGATCTAGCAGCTTCCCAGTCAGGCGAAAAACAGTCCATTCATCCATCGGCTCAGCACCGATTTTTTTATAAACAGTAAATAAATTAGCTCTCAACCTCTAGCGTGCGTTCTGTCAAATCAACCCACGCGAGGGCCTCTCTCCAACTCACCGTTGGTAATTGAGAGAAACGCTCATAGTAATAATCAAATGCTTTTGACTGCAGCTGAGACTGATGCTGATTAGAAAAGATAACGGGCTCACCCGTTAATCTTAAAATCCCAACACCACAATCTATTTTGATGATCTTGAAATCAACGCCCTTTGTATTTGCAAGCTCAAAGCCAAGCTTCCATACATCGCCCGTCCATGAGCTACTCACTCTTGGCAAATGCGCTTCAGCCGCATTACGAGGCAACAGATCATGCAGAGCAATCCAACCATTTTTCGACAAATGCTTTGTTGCGTTAATGACATCTTTTCGAGTTTGCTCATAAGTATGTAATCCATCGATAAATATAACATCAAAAGTTTTTTGATTTTGCGCAAAAAATTCATCAGAGGTGCATCGCATATTACCACCCTGCTCAGGATCAATCCCAACTTTATCTGTGACTGGCACAGAAGAAAATAAATCGTTTTTAAAACATCCTATTTCAAGATAACGACACTCATTGGGAAATTTTGCAACTACGTAATTAATCAAAGCAATTCGGTTGTAATGAATTTGATTCCAATCCCAATCAAAAATACCTGGCCCTGACTTAATTAACTGACGTTTTTTCTTGCGACGTAAACTTTCTTTTAACATATGAATCATGATCATCTCCTTGTTTAGCAATTTCAACAAACTTTCTATTCAGAGCTAGGATGATTCTTCCAAAGCTGTTCAAAGTGATCTTCCAACCCCTCGATACCCGGGGTATCTGAATGCTTCGCAAAAAATGATTGGCCTCTTTTATGCGCATTAATGTCAAAAATCGGGGCATCGACATCATAACCGTCCATCTGAGTTTCACCCAGTGCTAACGCTCTATTCATGAAACCCAAACCTGTTTCACTATCGCCGGCTTCACCAGCAAATTCTGCTGCGAGTACTCTTCTGCTAATGCTACCCACCTCAATATCGGCTGCATCACCATGCGCAT
This sequence comes from Legionellaceae bacterium, assembly GCA_002707695.1. GTDB lineage: Bacteria > Pseudomonadota > Gammaproteobacteria > UBA12402 > UBA12402. The sequence goes on along the minus strand of PANR01000022.1, from coordinate 8,420 downwards.
AGAGCTCATCTCGAGCAGGAAAACGTGATTGAACATTCCCAGTTGCAATAGCTTCGGCTCTTCTTACAGCATTAAATCTCAACAATCTCAACGTCCGATCGGTTGATGACGGTGAATACGGCACAACAACCGGTGCGGCTTCAGGGCTTGTCACAAATGTTTTTTTAGCATGCTTTAAATAGGTAATTCTTTTATTTGGTCGTGATAAATCTTCGTCAAACTCTACATTAAAGACTTCTGTAGGCTGGTACTGTTGTTCTCTGTCAAAACGAAAGGAGGTAAAATAAATAGCCGTAGGCACGGGCGTGCCACCAACTGTAACATGATGACCCTCACCATATTCCATGAACTGCGAATAAGCAGCAAACTTTTTCCGCACCTCGGCAACCTTTTGCTTTCGAACGCCCTGTCCCCAAGCATAATCTGGCGGCTCAGGCACATAATTTCTTCCATCATAGGTAGACCATGCCGACGAAAGCCCCACTTCTCGTATGGTATCCTTATGATCAATAATATGACCTCTTACATGGGCACTGAAGTCATGCTCTTGATAAGCATAACCAGGCACACGATATTGATCTTGCGTCATTGGATAGCGTCTACTCTTTGGCTCTTTTGTTTTTCGAGTATGCGCAAAACCAAATGTAGTAACGTTATCTACTTGAAAAAGATAATTAATTTGAGATTTAGCATCAGGCCCATAAATAATAAGTTTTAAGTGATGATCTGGAGCCTGCACGTCTTTCATCACCGCAAATTGATTCTCCACCTCAACCCAACGGTATCCATGCGGTAATCGAGGCAATACCTCAAGGTTTAAATTGTTAAAACAATCCCGTGCATCATCATGGTGTGCCTCAATATGAAGCGCTACAACTTCTTGACAAGTAATAAAGCTCGAGCGTCGAGCTGAATTACTCACACCATCAATTTCATCTAACACTTCATCTGGCTTAAATACGGTTATTGGCATAATCTCTCTTTCACCCACTCTTCATGATGTAGAAGATGGTGCTTGGATTCCTGCAAAATTACAAGCCTTTTTCAAGCCAGCTTCCCTCGTGAGCCATGAGCGTTGAAAGAAAACAGAAAACCAGCTAGCATAAATAAATGCGATCTAAGGTATCAGCGAAAATCTCCCTCTTTGGGATTGTTATTTGGGCTGTAGGTGCAATTTTCTTTTTATATGAATTTTTTCTGCGCACCTTCCTTGGCGCTCTGGCCAAACAAATCATCCCTGCTATTAAGCTAACTCCAAGCCAATTTGCGCTCTTAGCTTCTGTCTTTTATATTGCATATGGGCTCATGCAAGTACCGGCGGCAGCGATTGCTGATAAATTGGGCGTTAAGATAACCTTGTTTTTCGCGAGCCTGCTTTGTGCCATTTCATCTCTGTGTTTTTCTCAAGCTCATAGTTTTTATTTTGCATTAATTTTTCGTTTTGGCATGGGGCTAGGCGGCGGTTTTGCCTTTATTTGTTTGCTAATTATTACCATGGAGTGGTTTCCAAAGCGTTACTTAGCGCTTTTTATTGGCATCGGACAATTTACTGGGACCATGGGCGCGTTGATTGCTGGCGGACCACTTGCTAATATCGTGGTCAAACATCACGTTCCATGGCGGATAATCTTTATTGCTATCGGAGGCTTTGGTGTGTTGATTGCGATTCTCTCGCTGGTATTTGTTAAAGACAAAAAACAAACAAATGAGCGAGAGGTCGTGATCTTAAACCCTCATGAACCGCTAATAGCAAAGCTTAACGCACTGATTACAACAAAACAGGCATCATGGGTCGCTAGCTACTCAGCATTTGTTTTTCTGTCTGTAGCAATGCTTGGTGCCGTTTGGGGCACGATATATTTACAAAGCCTGGATTTCTCACAACAAACTGCGGCAATGATTATCTCTTTTGCTTGGCTCGGATTTGCTTGCGGCTGCCCTTTATTAGGCTATCTATCTGACGCCTTTAATTGTCGCAAACCAGTCATGCTTTTTTGCTCAATTACCGGGCTGCTGCTCGCCATTTGGTTTGTGTACCTACCTATGCACATTATGTGGCTGTACTGTGTTTTGCTATTTTTATTCGGAATAACCTCGGCAGGGCAAAGCATTGGGTTTGCGATTATTACAGAGCATGTCAGACCTGCGCTAAAGTCAATGGCGATGGGCGTAAACAGCGCCTTCATCACGTTGCTTGCCGCAGTCATTCCTTACTTTGTTGGGCTGGTGATCGAAGCTGTCTCGCACACAGCCAAATCAAAAGTTATTCACTATCATTATGCTGATTTTTATACTGCTTTTTCGATTATTCCATTGCTATATTTCTTTTCTCTTATGATTGCAATATTTTGCATAAAAGAGACGTATTGCCGACCTCAAAAAGAAGTGGTTAACCTTTCTCGCTACTAAATCCAAGTTGATTGTCGATTGTGCAAATTGACTGTGAAAAAATAGGTTGCACCTGGAATATGTGCTCTTCTGTAATTAACCATAATCATTCCCCTTTCCTGGATTACGCACTACGTACTCCATCCGGGCTACGAAAACACAGAAAAACCAAATTGGTGTAGCCTGTATGAAACGAAGTGAAATACGGGAAGTTGAAAATAAAAAATGGTGCCCGGGGCCGGACTCGAACCGGCACGAGATCAGATCTCGAGGGATTTTAAGTCCCTTGCGTCTACCAATTCCGCCACCCGGGCGTTGGGATAATGTTTGCCATGCAATGCGACAATGTCGCGAAACATGGAGGCTGGAGTCGGAATCGAACCGGCGTCCACGGCTTTGCAGGCCGCTGCATAACCACTCTGCCATCCAGCCTTGATCAAGCTTTAGACAAAAACGTCATGTAGCCTGCGCAATTGGTCGCGCCATTATTCAGATGTACGCCTAAAATGTCAACCCAACAAACGCACCAGCTCTGCCTAGTGAGCTTTTTTACTGCCCTCTTTAAACAGGTAATCATACTGCCCATAACCCTCTTGATCGAGCTTATCAGCAGGAATAAAGCGCAAGGCCGCTGAGTTCATACAATAACGTTTACCCGTTGGTGGCGGGCCATCGTTAAACACATGGCCAAGGTGTGAATCCGCGTAGCGCGAACGCACTTCGATGCGGCGTGTGAACAATGTGTTGTCGGGTCGTGTCACAATAAATTGTGGATCAATGGGTTTGGTGAAGCTTGGCCAACCGGTTCCTGAACGATATTTATCGGTCGAGCTAAACAATGGCTCTCCCGAAACGATATCAACATAGATGCCGGGCTGCTTATTGTCCCAATATTCGTTTTTAAACGGCTTCTCCGTACCATCTTTTTGCGTCACTTTATATTGGATCGGCGTCAGCGCTTTTAATTTAGCAGCTTTATCAGCCACAACATATTTGGATTTAACATTGCTTGCATCAAGCACTTTCCCCTCCCAAACTTTTTTTATTCGCGCATCACGCCCGCATCGTCCACGATAAAAGTGATAGCTTATGGGATTTTTTTTATAATATTCCTGGTGATACTCCTCTGCCGGATAAAACGTGGTTGACGGTAACACTTCGGTGTAAACATTTGGAAATAACTGCTTAACTTGCTTGAGCGTGCTTAAAGCCTCTTCTTTTTGTTGCTCATCCAAATAAAAGATCACGCTACGATACTGGCGACCCTGATCGCAAAACTGAGCGTCTTTCACCGTTGGGTCAATGTGCTGAAAATAATAACGCAACAACGCAGAATACGTCACAAGACTTGGATTATAAGTAATTTTCGTTGACTCAACATATTGAGTAGTACCGGACGATACTTGCTTGTAGGTAGGATTCGGCGTTTGGCCTCCGTCAAAACCCACGACAGTTTTAACAACCCCAGGCAGCTTATCAAAATCAGATTGCACACACCAAAAACAACCGCCAGCAAAAATCGCCGTTTTGTTTATGCCATTTGCCATCACCGCCACCATACTCAACACCACAACCGACAGCCACTTCATCATCCTTTCTGCTCCATCAACCATCCACGCCTAACATTACCATCTTTCCTGCTCCATATCATTTGTCTCGTCAAGTGGAAGCGCTCTGCTACCATTATTGAACAGCCCTTGTTGCCCATGGATGGGCAACTCGGAGCGACACATGGATGTGCTTGAGCGTGCTGGTTAATAATGGGGGCGGAACGCTTCACACAATGAAACGCATTCGCTGAAAACAAGAAAATATGGAGCGGGAAACGAGATTCGAACTCGCGACCCCAACCTTGGCAAGGTTGTGCTCTACCACTGAGCTATTCCCGCGTAGAAAGCGCGTATTCTTAAGATTTAGGCCGGTAATGTCAAGCAAAATTCAGCTTTAAGACGATGAAATCTCAGTGGGTTTGAAAAATTGTGACCAGCTGGCGCGAAGATACACAATCATCGTATAAAGCGTTAACCCAGCCGCTAAATAAATCAGCACGTAAGAGCCATAAAAGATCCATAAACGTTTGTCAGGCGTGGCTGCTAATAAAAACCCCACGCCAAACATCTGCAGCGTCGTTTTGATTTTTGCCACATAAGAAACCGCAACGCTTGCCCGCCGGCCAACTTCAGCCATCCACTCTCTCAAGGCTGAAATCACAATTTCGCGACCGATGATAACCACCACAGGAATGGCAATGTAGTGAATATAAGGCATCACAATGATCAATGCCGCGACAACAATTAGTTTGTCTGCGACAGGGTCTAAAAACGCGCCCAAAGGCGAAGAAACATTGAGCTTTCGGGCTAAGAATCCATCAAACCAATCGGTCACCGCTGCAATGATAAAGCAGGCGGTTGCAAAAAAATGAGCATCAGGCAAATAATAGGCGATAATCATCAAAGGAATCATTAAGATGCGAAATAATGTTAAAGCATTAGGTAAATGTCTAAATTTGCTTGCCGGCATACCATCTCCTTAGTGATCATGCAGCGCTTCGTGAATTTGCTTGGCGAGTGCAACAGAAACCCCATGAACTTTTGCAATATCTTCAACACTAGCACGAGCAAGGCCCTGCCAGCCACCAAAATATTTCAGTAATGCTTGTCGACGTTTAGCACCTATACCTTGCACTGCTTCTAACGGTGAATGTTGTCTAGCTTTTGCTCGCTGCTTGCGATGACCTGTAATGGCAAATCGGTGCGCTTCATCGCGGATATGCTGCAATAAGTGCAAGGCCATCGAATCTGCAGCAAGATACATCCCCTCTTTTTTGCCAGCAACAAACAAGGTTTCAAATCCGGGCTTGCGGCTCTTGCCTTTTGCGATGGCAATGGCCGTCATGGTGTTAATTTGCAATTCTTCTAACGCCATCAATGCTTTATCAAGCTGAGCAGGGCCACCATCAATCAACACGATATCTGGCAAATCTTTTTCTGCTATTTTTAATTGACGATAATGCCGAAAAACAGCTTGTTGCATAGCTGCATAGTCATCACCCTTCTCTACCTCTCGAATATTAAATCGTCGATACGCCTTACGATCATCGCCCTGCATCCCAAATACCACGCAAGAAGCTACCGTTGCTTCACCTTGCGTATGACTCACATCAAAACACTCTATACGTGAAGGCATTTGCGATAAATCAAACGCATGTTGAACTGCAGTCAGCTGCTCAATCACACTTGCTTTAGATTTTAAATGCGTGTTTAAACTATTCTCGACATTCGTTAGCGCAAGCTTGAGCAAATTAGCTCGCTCGCCACGCACTTGTGTCGATAATTTAATGTGATGCGATAACTGCTCTGACAAAGTTTTCGCTAATAAATCAGCGTGACTAATCTTTTCAGAAAGAATAATTTCTTTAGGAAGTTGTCGCTTTTGATTTAAGTAATGCTGGGTAACAAATGCCGTGAGGATATCCTCGCGCTGACTGCCTTCAGGCAAGGCAGGGAAAAATGATTGCTGACCGAGCAACTGCCCACCACGAAATTGCAATAACTGCACACAAGCCACTTCGCTTTTGTAGGCCAGTGCGACCACATCAATATCACCCAAACGCCCCGCCACATGCTGGCTCGCTTGAATCTCACGCAAATCACTAATTTGATCGCGATATTGTGCAGCCAATTCATACTGTTCCGATTGAGCCGCTTTCTCCATGCGCTTATCCAATATGCTGCAAATTTTGCTGGCCTTACCATCCAGCAACATCTCGGCATGTTGAACATCTTGCCGGTAATCCTCCGGCGAAATTTTTTGCACACAAGGCGCTGTGCAGCGGTTAATTTGATACTGCAAACAAGGCCGTGTTCGATGTTTGAAAAAACTGTTTTTACATTGTCTTAGCTTAAATATCTTTTGTAATAGATTAATTGTGTTTCTCACCGCTAGCACAGAGGGATAAGGACCAAACAATTTACCAGGTACTTTGCGTGTACCTCGATAAAAATCTAAGCGAGGGTAAGTATCTTGGGTAGTTAAATAAATATATGGATAACTTTTATCATCTCGAAATAGTATATTATACCGTGGCTTATGTTTTTTAATTAAATTATTTTCTAGGATAAGCGCTTCGTTTTCAGTGTTGGTCACAATGATCTTGATGTCATTGATATGTTTGACCATCCACGCTGTTTTGCTTGAATCATGTTTTTTAAGAAAATAACTGGAGAGGCGCTTTTTAAGATTTTTAGCTTTTCCTACATAAATCACCCGCCCTTTTTCATTGAGCATTTGATAAACACCGGGCTCACTGGTGACATTGGCTAAAAAGGCTTTTGGCTCAAACATCAGCTAATTTATTCCCTATAAAAAAACCCCAATTAAGGGGTTTTTTAAACAAGCTAGGCTACTCGCCTTCCTTGAATTTTGGATTATCAACCATACCAAATCGCATGGCTAAATGAGTCAATTCTACATCATTTTTAATGCCAAGCTTTTCAAACAAGCGATAGCGGTAGGTATTGACTGTTTTTGGACTCAAATGAAGTTTTTCAGCAATGTCTTGAACTTTTTTGCCTGAAGTAATCATGAGCATCACCTGTAGCTCACGCTCTGACAGCGCATCAAAAGGTGACTCTTCATCTGATGAAAAACGCTTCAACGCTAAACGTTGAGCAATTTGAGGGCTGATATAACGCTGGCCAGCCTGAACGGCACGAATCGCACGAATCATTTCGTCAGCATCACAATCTTTCGTCAAATAACCTGACGCACCCGCTCTGAGCAAGCGAATAGGAAAAACATCATCATTACATACTGTTAAAACCAAGATCTTAGCATCTGGATCATGATGTAAAATTTTACGTGTGGCCTCTAACCCACTGATTCCAGGCATTTTTAAATCCATAAGAACCACGTTGGGTTGCTTTTCTCGAGCAATTTTGATGGCATCTTCACCGCTCGACGCCTCAGCAACAACACTAATGCCGCTCGCATTAGCCAATAAACTCTTGATACCCGTACGAACTAATTCATGATCATCAACAAGTAATACTTTTATCACAATATACCCCTATCTATTCCCTATCCGTGGCGAAGCAGAAGTACTTCATTCCATAACGAGCAATAGGATAACAGTTTTTAGCCCATCTCTCAATCATTAACTAAGAGATTGCTTACTAAGCAACGCAAGATCGACCATTGCACACTTAGTGCTCTAGGCTTATTATCCGTCATGATAGATCAACTATAGAACAATTAAGTTAGGAGATAAGAATGAAATCAAAGCACCCTCAAGACGTAGACATTGAATCACAATCGGTTGAAACGAAGCCAACATCAAATTGGCCTTCACCCGCCTGGGCACCTTTTGCCTACATTGGCGCCATGTGCGGCGCAGCGGCGGCAGCGGCGAGCGGCCTTCCTGTCAGCCCCATATTAGCAACCCTAAAATTGTTCGGGGGCGCATCAGCAGGTGCTACTTTCTTTGGTGTCCCAGCCTCTTTCTTCGGTGCTGCACCTTCCGACTCAAGCAATCAGGACTCAAGCATTAAGAATGAACGCACTGATGAATCCACCTCACTTTTGGCTGTGGTAGCATAGGCCCAGTCTCTTCTGTCACCGGCCTGGGCCATGTCCCAGGCTAATGGCCTTAAACAATCAGCTCCCCGCAAACAAGCAATAAAATCATTCAGCTAATGCTTTAAGTCTCAGTTAGATTACGCTATCCTAGCGCTCCTTGATATTTGCCGCAGCGCGTCGGGTAACAAGGAAATCGTTAAAAAGCATGATCGGAGAGATGGCTGAGTGGGTGAGCTTCGAGCTACCGCACGAAGCAAACGCCCGAGACAGGAGTCGAGGGCTGGGTTTTTGAGATTTTGCAGGATTGCAAAAGCCAAAAACAAAGCGGCGCAGCGCGTCGGGTAACAAGGAAATCGTTAAAAAACATGATCGGAGAGATGGCTGAGTGGGTGAGCTTCGAGCTACCGCACGAAGCAAACGCCCGAGACAGGAGTCGAGGGCTGGGTTTTTGAGAT
>PANR01000021.1 GCA_002707695.1 Legionellaceae bacterium | reverse complement strand
AACCAGCCGCAATCAAGGCAGGCGAAAACCCCAAACCAAATCCCCACACGCTGGTTGATGATTTAAACCAAAATTGCCATGCGCCCGATAATACGCGCAGGCCAGATTGCATGAGTGCAATAACCGCACCAACGATACCGCCAAAGGCAAGTGGCTTGATATCGGTGTTGGCATTTGCGCTGGCAATGAGCACATGACCGATGGCCGTACCTTCAGGAAAGCGCAGCGTTTTGTCATGAATTAATGCGCGGCGCAACGGAATGGTCATTAACACACCCATGGTCCCGCCTAATACGGCAATGATCACAATTTCCCAATAAGGAAAGTGCGTCCAATAATGGAGGACGAGTAACGAGGGTAGGATGTAGGCAATACTTGCTGTCAAAATTTCACCGACAGAAGCGGCTGTTTGCACCATGTTGTTTTCTAAGGTGTTGTGTTGGCGGAATAAACGTAAGACAGCCATAGAAATAACAGCAGCAGGAATCGAGCTCGAGACTGTCGTACCAACCTTTAAGCCCAAATAAGCATTGGCTGCGGCCAATACAATCGTGAGAATAATGGATAGGACAATAACTTTGAGGGTGATTTCCGGCAGTGATTGCTCGGCGCCGATAAGCGGGATACTACTGTTTTCTTTTTGCATTAGTCTTCTATCGAGTTACCAACATTGGTCGATTCTATCCAAAAATTGTCGTTAAAGCCAATCTATGGGTGATAGATCTTTGCTAGGCAGCCCATTAATTCGTTCAGGCCATCACCCTTGAGTGCAGAGAATGCTTGCGCGGTAAAAAAGGGAACGTCTTTAATAGCATGACGAACAGTTTGCAGGGCTTGATTGATACCATTGCGCTTTAGTTTATCACTTTTGTTGAGCAAAATATGAGTTCTTAGCTTGGCCGCTTCTGCCCAGGTCAACATTTGTTGGTCGGCGGGTTTGAGAGGATGGCGAATGTCCATGATTAATAGCAGGCCATTAAGTGTTTCTCGATGCTCAAGGTAGTGTTGGATCAATGCTTCCCACTGATGTTGCTGACTTTTAGGTGCTTGAGCAAAACCATAACCAGGTAAATCGACGAGGCGATGTTGCTGGTCAATGGTGAAAAAATTCAGTAATTGGGTCCGGCCAGGTGTTTTACTGACGCGCGCGAGCTTTTTCTGCTTGGTTAGCACATTTAGCACGCTGGATTTTCCGCTATTGGATCGACCGATAACGGCAACTTCACCGCCTATATCAGCTGGAAAATCGGCAGGCTTTGCCGCGCTTTTAAGAAATATCGCTTGGTGGAAGTTTATCATGCGTAACAGTCCGTAACAGCCATACCATTTTTGTTTAATTTTTATTAGACTACCGGGAATATGCCAGAAAAGCCAACACATATCCTCATTGTTGATGATGATCGTGAAATTCGCCAATTGCTCGCCGAGTTTTTGGGTCAGTATGGTTATCAAGTTAGCGTTGCTGCTAATGGCAAGGAGATGCGCAATATCATGACCGGTTCAAATGATATTGGCTTGTTAATTTTAGATGTCATGATGCCTGGCGATGACGGTATTAGTTTGTGTAAAGAGCTGCGTTCATCATCGAGTGTCCCCATTATCATGTTAAGCGCGATGGGTGAAGAGTCTGATCGTATTGTTGGTCTTGAAATTGGCGCCGATGATTATATTAGCAAGCCCTTTAATCCACGCGAATTGGTTGCTCGCATTAAAGCGGTGTTGCGCCGCTTTGCCGATCACCAACAACAGACAGCGTCACATAATGCATTGCGATTTAATGATTGGGTGTTAAGGCTGTATACGCGTAGCTTAATTTCTCCCGAACAAGTTGAGATGGCGTTAAGCGCCGGGGAGTTTGACATGTTACTCGCCTTTCTTGAAAACCCACAGAAAATTTTAAGCCGTGATCAATTACTCGATTTTACAAAAAGTCGATCTGCAGGGCCATTTGATCGCAGTATTGATATGCAGGTGAGTCGATTACGCCAAAAAATTGAGAAAGATCCAAAAGCACCAGCTTATATAAAAACCATTCGCGGTGGGGGTTATATGTTTGCGGTCGATGTTGAGAAGATTCAATGGGGTTGAAATTTTCTCTTTTTTGGCGAGGTCGAAGTGGCCGTTTGATTTTAGTGCTATTCGCCACTGTTATTTTGTTGCATTTAATTATATTAGGTATTTTTACCTCTTCACGAAACAGTGCCAATTTTCGTTTGAATCACAATTTAATGGCACGCCAAGTGACAGAGTTGATTTATACCATTCAACAAACACCACCGGCTGAGCTTAATAAAACTATCAAAGCCGTTTCGATTCCAAGCATAAGGTTAGCGATTAACAACGTGCCTCATAACAAGTTAATGCTAAACATCAACGCACCCGCCTGGTTAATTTTGCATGATATTTCAAAAGAAAAAATCAGTCGCACGATTAGATTGTCAGTGTTTTTGCCCAGCGGAAAATGGCTGAATATTAGCGCCGTTGTTGAGCATAATGCATGGACAGTTGAAATTGGTTTGCTTGTGCTTGAAGTCTTGGTTGCATTAGTGATTTTTACAACCTTGTGGTCCATTAGCCGATTTACCGGCCCATTGCGGCGTTTTCGAAAAGCGGCCGAAAGTTTAGGTGTCGATATGGAGCCAAAACCGTTGGCGGAGTACGGGCCTTCTATCGTGCGCGATACGGCCCAGGCGATTAATCAAATGCAGCGACGTATTCGTGATTTACTTCGTCATCGAATGCAAATGTTAGCCGCGTTGTCACATGATTTGCGCACGCCTATTACGCGATTAAAACTTCGTGCTCAATTTATTCATGATGAAAGTTTGCAGGAAAAAATCAACAGCGACCTTGATCAAATTGAAGCGATGGTTAATGAAACATTGCTCTATGTGCGCGAAGAAATGCGTATGGACAAGAAAAATAAAGTTGATTTGAATGCGTTATTGCACTCCATTTGTTCTGATTACATTGATACAGGTGCTCAAGTGACATTTAGTGGGTGGCGCAGCCCCTTGCTCATTAAAGGCAATGTGTTTTCATTAAAACGCGCGTTTACCAACCTGATTGATAACGCGTTAAAGTATGCTGGCAGCGCCGCCGTCAAGGTTATTGCTCACAAAAAACATTGTGAAGTGCTAGTCGAAGATCACGGCGAGGGCATGAGTGATGATGAAAAGAAAAAAGTGTTTGATCCATTCTATCGAACAGAAAGCTCGCGATCACGAGAGACAGGCGGCACTGGGCTGGGCCTCGCTATTGTTCGAGAAGTCATTCATGCCCATAACGGCAAAGTGAGCCTTCATGATGTTTATCCGCATGGGCTCTTGGTTAAAGTGATACTTTAGCGCTTAAGGCTTGGGTTGGTCGTCGTGGTGGAAATGTTCCGCCATTTTCTTAACGCTTTTTACCGCAGGCTCTTTCTTCCAATTAATTTTGCTTTCTTTACCAGCACGAAGCCGCGCAATGTTTTCACGATGACGATAAATTAACAAAATAGCTGCAATCAACAGCGGAATAAAATAACCGTTATGAAAAAATAGCAAGCTATAGAGCGGCGCAATAATGGCAGTAGCAAGTGCAGCTAAAGAGGAATAGCGCCAAACCATTGCAACAACAGCCCAAGTGACCACCGCAACAACGCCGAGTAAAAGATGCAAGCCAAATAAAACACCTAAAAATGTTGCTACCCCTTTGCCGCCTTGAAACTTGAAATAGATCGGGTAGAGGTGGCCAACAAATGCAGCTAAGCCAACTAACGCGAGTTCTGCGCCATGCAAACGCAATAAATGCCCGATAACGACCGCAAAAAAACCTTTCAAACCATCGCCGAGTAGCGTGACAATGGCGGCATTTTTGCCAGCAATGCGCAGTACGTTGGTGGCGCCAGGGTTCTTTGAGCCTTGCGCGCGCGGATCGCCATTCTTGCCATATTTGCAAACTAAAATAGCACAGTTAACAGAGCCTAATAAATAAGCAACTACGAGGGCAACAATCATCTCAATCATGGTCTTAACTCCTTGTATAGCTTTATAGACTGCATGAATTTGCCTGCAGGGTCAAGCGAGGATGACATTGCGCTCACTCTCAACTACAATGGCCCCTTAAGGGGAAAAAATGAGTGCACCAAGCGACAACAACCTAATCTGGCTTGATCTTGAAATGACGGGTCTGGATTTTAGCAAAGAACGTATTATCGAGATTGCGACTGTGGTGACAGATAATGAGCTTAACGTGTTGGCTGAGGGGCCAGTGCTGGCGATTCATCAATCGGACGAACTGCTCGAAGCCATGGATAAATGGAATACAAAACAGCACAATAAATCAGGCCTTGTTGAGCGCGTGCGAAACAGTCAAACGACAGAGCAGCAAGCTGAGCAAGAGACGATCCGCTTTTTAAAAAAATATGTGAGTCCAGGCAAATCGCCCATGTGCGGGAACAGCATATGCACCGATCGTCGTTTCCTTTATCAGTTCATGCCAGAGCTTGAGAAATTTTTTCATTATCGTAATCTAGATGTTTCTACGGTTAAAGAATTGGCGAGTCGTTGGTATGGTGATCACGTAGTTAAAGCACATAAAAAAGATTCTCAGCATTTGGCTTTACAAGATATTCATGATTCCATTGCCGAGTTAAAACATTATCGCCGACATATTTTTGCAGAAAAAAATCAGCCTAAATAAAGCCAGCGTTTTTCCGGAATCTGTTCAAGCTTATTTTCTACATTTTTCTTGTTTTTCTGAGTGGCGATTGCCCATTCAATGTGTTCGCGCACCATTTGATTTGGGTAGTCAAGACGTGCGCGGAGCGCATCGATGATAGCTTTGTTTTCGGGCGCATTACCCATGGCAACGGCGACGTTGCGTATCCAGCAGTCATAACCAATTCGTCGAATAGCTGAGCCTTCAGTTTTGCTTAAAAAAGTTTTTTCGTCCCACGAAAATACTTCGATTAATTCAGTATCGGCTAACCCTCGGCGTGCATAAAAGCCTTCTTCTTCAGTGTTTTTAGCAAATTTATTCCATGGGCAAGCCATTTGGCAGTCATCGCATCCATAAATTCGATTGCCAATCAGTGGCCTTAACTCAGTTGGTATGCTTTCGCGTAACTCAATGGTTAAATATGAAATGCAACGTCGCGCATCGAGTTCATACGGCGCAACAATAGCGTTTGTTGGGCAAACGTCGATGCAGGATGTGCACGTACCGCAATGGTTGTCAGTTGATTTGTCGTAGGCAAGTGTTAAGTTGGTATATAACGCACCGAGAAAAAACCATGAGCCACGCGATTGATTTAGTAAATTCGTGTGCTTACCTATCCACCCGAGGCCTGCTTTTTCAGCCAGTGCTTTTTCAAAAACAGGCGCGCTGTCGGCAAAACTGCGATATTGAAAGCCATCAACATGTTCGCTGATTTTATTAGCCAGTTGTTGCAAACGTTTTCGAATCAGTTTGTGGTAATCACGACCTAGTGCATATCGCGAGATGAATGCTTTTATAGGGTTTTTTAGTAAGCTAAAAGTAGGGTTGGGCGGCAAATAGTCCATGCTAACCATAATTATACTTTTTGTACCAGGCAGGAGCTTGCTAGGATCGCAGCGTTTCTCAATATTGTTTGCCATGTAATCCATCTTGCCATGGTAATTTTTTTTTAGCCAAGCCTTAAGCCGTGACTCATAAGTGGCTAGCTTAGTATCGGCCACGCCAACTTGTTGAAAGCCGAGCGTCATTGCCCATTGTTTGATGTTTTCAGCGTTTATTGTCATACTATGGAACATAACATAAGTTAAGGTGTTGTATGAAGTTCAAAGATTACCGTCGTTATTTAAAGCCCCGCGCTCGTGATGCGCACAAAGGTAATTTTGGCCGTCTGCTAGTCATTGGTGGTGATGTTGGTTTGATGGGCGCGCCTCGCATTGCTTCTATGGGTGCAGCACGCGTGGGCGCAGGCTTGGTGACATGCGCGACACGTGATGAACATGATGAATTTATGAGTGTGGAATATCCTGAGATCATGAACTTAGGTGTCATTAGCACTGAAGAATTGGCCGAAAAAATAGAAGATTCAACCGTTGTTGTCATTGGCCCAGGCCTAGGCAAATCGCCGTGGTCAGAAGCGAAATACAATACAGTTATTGCCACGACAAAACCGATGGTGCTTGATGCGGATGCATTAAACCAATTAGCAAAAGCACCGCAGCATCGTGATCATTGGATTTTAACGCCTCATCCTGGCGAAGCTGCTCGTTTATTAGAAACCGATGTAGATGTTATTCAGCGTGATCGAGAAGCGGCGATTAAAAAACTCCAAGAAAAATATGGTGGTGTGATTGTGTTAAAAGGTGCGGGCACGTTGGTCATTAATCAACACGGCGATATTAAAAAATGTACTGCCGGCAATCCGGGCATGGCTAGCGGTGGCATGGGTGATTTATTGGCGGGCATTATCGGCGGCTTATTGGCGCAAGGGTTGCCTGCTGATGTGGCTGCAGAATGTGGCGTTTGTTTGCATGCAGAAGCTGGCGATTTGTCAGCAAAGCGTGATGGCGAGCGCGGCATGTTGGCAACCGATTTGTTACCGTTTATCAGAAAATTAGCAAACCCGTAACATGAAAAAAATAATTCATCACGAAAATGAAATGGGCGAGCTAGCTAAATTATTCATTGAGCAGCTCAGGCCTGGCATGGTAGTAGCGCTTAATGGCCCGCTTGGTGCAGGCAAAACAAGCTTTGTTCGTCATGTCTTTCGTGCTTTGGGCTATGATGCTAAAGTGAAAAGTCCGACTTATACCTTAGTCGAAACTTATGACATTAACGGTCAGCACTATTGTCACTTTGATTTGTATCGGCTGCACGATCCACATGAGCTTGAGTTTATTGGTTTTCGCGAGTATATAAAAAGTGAAAATATTTGTTTTATTGAATGGCCCAAAAAAGCGGGTGGTGTGTTAACGAAAGTTGATTATTGTATTGAGATTGACATTATAGACGATGGTCGGGTGGTAAGTTGGTAGGGTGCTACTAACTTAAGTTCGTTATATTTCAGAGCTTGAAAAAGAGGTAACAATGTCACGTATAAAAATTCTAGATTCACAATTAACTAATCAAATCGCGGCAGGTGAAGTGGTTGAACGGCCGGCATCCGTTGTCAAAGAATGCTTGGAAAATAGTTTAGATGCCGGTGCAACAAAAATTGATATCGATATTGAAAAAGGCGGCATGCGATTAATTCGTATTCGCGATAATGGACGGGGTATTGATAAAGAAGATCTCGCGTTGGCGTTAAACCGCCATGCAACAAGCAAAATTACTACTTTGTACGATTTAGAGCATGTCACGAGTTTTGGGTTTCGTGGCGAAGCGCTTGCAAGCATTAGTTCAGTTTCACATTTTACTTTGGTTTCATCGATTGACGGGCAATATGCCTGGCAAATTCAGTCCGATGGAAAAGCGCTGGGTGAGCTTGAGCCTGCCTCACATCCGCAGGGAACAATGGTCGAAGTGCGGGATTTATTTTTTAATACACCCGCTCGCCGACGTTTTTTACGCACAGAAAAAACAGAATTTTCACATCTAGAAGAAGTCATTAAACGCGTTGCATTAGCCAATTTCAGTGTCAGTTTTTCGCTAACACATAATGGTAAAACCATTTTTGTTTTCAAGCCTGCTGTTAGTGAAGCCGAAAAAGAGGAAAGGGTTGCAAAATTATGTGGTAAGCACTTTATGGAGCAAGCGCTGACGATTAGCAACGAGGCGACAGGGTTGCGTTTGACGGGTTGGGTTTCTCAGCCAACTTACTCACGTAGCCAGGGTGATTTGCAGTATTTTTATGTTAACGGTCGTATGGTTCGAGATAAGTTAGTTAATCATGCCGTACGTCGTGCCTATCGCGATGTGCTTTATCATGGTCGTTTTCCAGCGTTTGTATTGTTTCTCACAATCGACCCAGTTGAAGTTGATGTTAATGCCCACCCCGCTAAACTAGAAGTACGTTTTCGTGAAAGTCGACTAGTTTATGATTTTGTTGCGCGCAGCTTATCACGCGCAATCGCAGAGATTCGTCCTAATCCACAGTCTGTTCCTGCGCGAAATGTTGAAACACATCATGCAGCAGCTTCGCTATCGTATCCAACACAACAAACGAGGATGCCGCTTGAAGCGCAAGAAACGATTTCTGTTTATAAAACGTTGCATGAGCCTATGGTAGAAACGGATAGCGATGTGTTAGTGGCAAAGCAGGTTGAGGTTGTCCAAGAGCCCACTCAAGTCACACAAGAAATCCCTTTGCTTGGGTATGCCATCGCTCAACTTCATGGTATTTATATTTTAGCGCAGAATCAAGAAGGTTTGGTGTTAGTCGATATGCATGCTGCCCATGAACGCATTACTTATGAGAAATTGAAAGCGGCTATGAGTCAACATCAGATTCTAAAGCAACAATTGTTGATTCCGCACACCATGACAGTCAGCGAAAAAGAAGCGGATATTGTTGATGAGAGCCAGGCATTTTTAGATGAGATTGGGTTTCAAATGATTCGCGTTGCTGACGATCAAATTGTCGTTCAACATATTCCTGCAATGCTTTGCCAAGACAATGTTGAGCAGCTTGCACGAGATGTGTTGGCTGATCTTATCGAATGCGGCAACAGTACGCGAGTTAAAGAACGAATCAATGAGATTTTGTCGACAATGGCATGTCATGGTTCGGTGCGCGCTAATCGCCAATTAACCATTGCTGAAATGAACGCATTGTTGCGAGACATGGAGACAACCGAGCGCAGCAACCAATGTAATCACGGCCGACCAACTTGGACGCAACTAACGATGGCAGAGTTAGATAAATTATTTTTGAGGGGCAGATGACAATCACTTGCCTGATGGGCCCCACAGCAACGGGAAAGACAGGCATTGCTATTCGACTCGCGCAAGCATTTCCGTTTGAAATTATTAGTGTTGATTCAACCATGGTTTATCGTGGTATGGATATCGGTTCTGCAACGCCTACTGCAGACGAGTTAACAAGCGCCCCCCACCGTTTAATCAATTTTCGCGATCCGAGTGACCCATACTCAGCTGCTGATTTTTGTGAAGATGCTTTGCGGGAAATAAAGGATATTATTGATGCTGGCAAAAAACCGTTATTAGTCGGTGGGACGATGTTGTATTTTAAAGCTTTGCAACAAGGCTTATCACCGCTTCCTAAGGCTGATCCTGCTATTCGCCAGGCGCTGGAAAAAGAAGCAGAAGAAAAGGGTTGGCAGGTGTTACATGATCGCTTAACGGCGATTGATCCTAAGTCGGCTGAAAAAATACATCCGAACGATCCACAGCGATTACAGCGCGCCTTGGAAGTTTATGAAATCACCGGCCAGCCACTTTCTGAATTGCAATCAAGTCAATCGTTGTCGCATCAGTATGAATTTTTAAATATTGGTTTATTGCCTGATGATCGTGAAAGTTTACGCCAACAAATTGCTAAGCGTTTCCGTCAAATGCTCGATGATGGGCTGGTGGAAGAGGTGCGCGTTCTTTATGAACGTGGGGATTTGCATGCAGAATTGCCAGCCATGCGAGCTGTGGGCTATCGTCAAGTATGGGATTATTTATCTGGCAAGTTAAGTTACGACGAAATGGTTGAAAAAGCGATAATCGCTACAGGGCAACTTGCCAAGCGGCAAACCACATGGCTGCGAAGTTGGCCTAATCTGCATATCGTGAATTCGCAAGCTAAAGATGCTTACGAGCAGGTTGTTAATCTAATAACAAGTTAACAATTAATCGAGTCATTAAATCTTTATGCTGAGGGTCACTTTCTGCAATCAACAAAGCAAGTGCTACTAGCCCATTGTCGTTTATCTTAATCGACATATTTTGTAGTTTGAGATAAAGCAAAAACATCAAGCACCCAATTCTTTTGTTGCCATCACTGAATGGATGATCTTTGATAATAAAATACAGTAAGTGTGCCGCACGCTCCTCAGCAGTTTTATAGAGATGCTCTCCATCAAAGGTTTGTTCGATATTGCCTAAAATGCCTTGAAATCCATGTTCCTTTTCATTCCCAAACAAATCAGAAGCTTGTTTTTTGTCGAGCAAATCTGTTTTTAGCGCATTAATAGCTCCAATGGCAGCTTTGTAGCTAAGGGCAGAAGATTTCTTTCGGCTTTTTGTTGGTAAATTAAGTTCACCTTCATCATAAGCAAGTAATAGACGCCATGTTTTGGCATAACTCATGATAAGTTGAATAGTTGCAGTACCAATGTCATCAACAAGCTCATTTCGAGTCAAGGTTTTTTGCAATAACTCAATCGATTGCTCTAACTCTTTAATTCCACGTTCGGCCAAGCGTTTCTCATGTGTGGTATATCCCCTGATAAGGTGCTCTTTCAGCACCCGAGTTGCCCACTGCCTGAATTTAGTTGCCTGGCTTGAGTTTATGCGATATCCCAATGAAATAATCGCGTCGAGATTGTAAAAATCAACTTGGTAGGTTTTGCCATCAGCTGCAGTTGTTGCAAATTTTGCAACAACTGAAGTCCGCGCTAACTCATTGTTTTTAAATATATTTGACAAATGTCTTGAGACCACAGATTTGTCTCTGCCAAATAATAGAGCCATTTGATTGAGTGACAACCACACAGTCTCCTCTGCCAAACTGACATTCAGTTCAATATGGCCATCTTTTGTTTTGTAGATCATGATCTCAGACATGAAGCTTGCCCTCCTTTTGTAGCCCATCGGGCATTGTGCCATTGAAAAATAAGAGAAGCAACTTGGCTTATGACAAGCTAAAGATGCTTACGAGCAGGTTGTTAAGGCAATTAATTTAGTTTAACGCACGAGGCACAACAGTTTGTCCAGCTTGATCTTGTGATGCGCGCATCTCATCAAGCCATTGTGCTTGTCGCGCACAATTCATGTCAGTGGTCGTCGTCAGTTGGTCTTGCAAAGCATGATGCGTTTCATGAACAGCATGTTTAAGCTTTGCTAATTCATTACTGGCCCAGGTTTTTTGAGAGGCGCTAGTCATGCAGGTCCAAGGTGCTTTTTTACTAATTTGTTCGATTGCTTTTTCTTCAAGCTCGGTTAGGTTCCAGCTTTTTGTCAGCGTTGTTAAACTTTTTGCACCACCAGTATAACGTGCGGCAATTTGAGAGTCAGATTTCCCAGCACAATGTTGCAAGGTGTAGTATTGAAGAAATAAATTTTTCATATCACTACTTTGAATGGTGATCACTGCGTGACGGGTGTTTTCAAGCACCGGCAAACCACGATTCACCGCATCGACATGCGCGGCAATGCTATCGTGGTCAGATCGTGCAGAGACCCTTTTGCCATCTACAAATAATTTTTTGTGGGGTACACAGATAGTAGCGTTGCCGTTAGTTGCTGTTACGGTAAACGAGACGACATCTGAGTTGCTCAAGCTGGTGATGGCTGTGTGGTGACCATCTAAAGTTTGCAATTGGCGCGTGCTGGCTTTGCTCGCATCAAAGTAAACTTGTTGAGCGCGAGAAGCTACTTTATAGGCGCTGCCCTCTGTAAAAACACTTGAAAGCGCCATCATTGGAGTGCCTTTATTTTTTAAACCAAGTTTGTTCTCGATGACGACATCAAGCTGAGCTTGAATGTTTGTTTGATGTTCTAACAAATCGGTTACCACGTTTTTAAGCGCTTGAATGCTTTTTTGTTGTTTTTCAAGAGGTCGACGCTGGTAGTCCATAGAACGAGCAACTTTCATTTCGCGTTGTGCAAGTGCAATCGCTTCGCTAATGATATTCAGCTGATTGCCGCTTTCTTTAATGATGGTTTCAAGATGATCCGCTTCGTAGGTTGATAAGCTGCCGCTAGCAATGCGCTCCAAATCCTTACTAAGATCAAAGGCGTAACGTGCCACGAATTTGAGGCGTTCGATGTCCACAGTTGTGGATTTCAGTGCACTGTCTTGTCGCTCGTGATATTGTTTAACAACGATGCTCAGCGCATTATTTAACGCTTGACCATTTAAGCTTGCTCGATCAGCATAAGCTACATCGGTTGTTAAATAATTTTCTCTATTCTGATCACCATCAAAGTTAACGCCTGCATTTGCTTGTTGTTGAATCTCAGTTATTGCTTCATCAGTTAAACCTAATCGTTTTGTAAAGTTGATTAAGCTTTGATAGGCAGACCAATTAAGTTGCGCGTTGAAATTTGGTAGATGATGTTCTAGAATTTGGTCGGCTGGAGTTCCCCGAGGTATTCTACCGCCGGCTGCTAAAAGATTGCCACCTGTTTCAATTGCGGCGGTAGCAACCTTTAATTTTTTGAAGAACAAGCTGCTACCGTTTGACAATCCCCAACCAACGGCTTGTCTGATTGCCGCTTCATCTATTGCTTCACCACCGTCACCAAATAGTGCTGGAGCGTTGGGTATTCTAAAATTCAATTCACGCTGAATGCGAGCGCGAGTATCTGGGCTGACCTGCAAAATATCAAGCATGTTAATGAGTCGTCGATATTGTTTAATGGCAAGTTCGGCTGACTCTCTTTCGTCTGATGGTTTGTTTGCCACAAAACGCATGCAACCGTAAGTGACATTATACGCAAGCAAATCAAGATTATTTTTTAAATGAGGAAAATCATAATTGCCAGATACAACAGCATCAACAATTGCTTCTAGTTGTTGTCGATGGAGTGTAGTTTTTGGATGATTAGCAGGGTAATAGTCATGAATGTGTTTTAGTAGCATGGCAGCGCGAGAGAGGGTGCGAAGTTCTTTAATGTAGCCAAGTGTGTTAATAAACTCGGCATTTTCATCAACCCCAGCATTGTCGATGGCGGCAAAGTCAGGCGCGCCTTTGTTGGCAACAACACGGCGTAGCCTGTTATAACGATCTTTAAATTTGTCTGACATCCTGTTGAGCGCATCCCACTGGGCGCACAACACGTTGGGCTCTGCCGGACGGCCAGCTTCCAGATTCGCTAATTGACCAAAATTGTATCGTAGAATGACTTGGCGTGGATCGTTGGCTTGTGAAGTGAATGTTTTTTCGGCGGTGTCTTTTAGCGTTTCAAGGCTGGTGTCAATGGGTCTAAAATTAATGCCGCGGTGGCTTGCTTCGTCACGTACGGTAGCCACGGCATCGGTGAGCTCGTTTAACTGGGTAGCAATGGCATTGGCTTGCGTCATCAAGCCATCAGTATTATCAGCTAAACCGTCATGTTCTGTGCCATTAAAACGATCGGCATAAAGGGCGGCGCGAAGGTTGATCATTCTCGCGGTATGTGCAAACAAAGCGGGTATACCCAAGGGGTTTAATGGATTTGCGCCATCTGTTGCGCGTACTCCGCTAACAGGATAAACCGATTCAAGTAGTTCACCATCAACGACATCATCTAAACTCGTGCTGCGCCAGGTGGTCGCTGCTGTTGTTAATGTTGCTCGCCATTGTGTGGCAACGGTGTTTCCATTGTGTAGGGTTGAGGCGGTATTAGGAATTTTTTCGCGCATGGTGACAAGCCTTGCATGAATGACAGCTTCATCGGGATTGGGCTGTGCGATGAGCGTGAGTACTTGCTCTCGCTCTGCATTAAAAGCTTTTTGCATGCTTGCCCAACACGCTTTGATAGCAATTGGGGCGTTGCTATGTGTTGTTAACCACGCCCGCATTTGTTGGTTAAATGCTCGTTGTAAATCATTTAGCTTGTTAATAGTATCCTGGTTGACTTTTAATTGTTGAGCATCTTGAATAATAGTGCCTGCTGCTTCTTTTGCAGCGTCAAGATTGCCTTCTTCAATGGCTTTTTCAATGCGTTCTTTTGCGCCTTTTTCATCTTTGCCATCACCAAACGCACGTGTTCGGATGGTTTCGATTTTGTGTTTCAGATCAGGATCGTTGTTTAGCTCATCTAAATCGTCGACCAACAGTTTAAATGCCTTTTCAATTTGGTAGAGTTCCACGTCTGTTTGTGTGGCTTCTCTGGTCGCTTCTGCCAATGCAGCAATTTCACCTTCAGTATTGCGCTCTAACGTGGTGTTGTGCAGTTGCTGTTGTCTTTCATAAATAGGTTTTAAGCGTTCGACTAATTTTTTGTTGGCTGATTCATCGTTAATAATCAGCTGTGCGACATCCAGCTCGATTTGGTTTTTGATCGCTGCACTGAGTAAGTGAAATATGGATTGTCCATCCGCGCGATCATCGTTGATTTCAGAAAACCGATCGAGACGTTCGTGAAACTCACGGAGTTTTTTAATATTTTTTTCGGCTTTGGCGTTAGCATATTGATCGAGTAAATCACGCAGCAATTTGCCATCTTCGATAATAGCTTGAGTGCCTTCGCCAATAGCATGTGCATCTTCTGCATTGGTTACTACCTCAAATAAGTCTTGTAGATCTAAAATTTTTCCTGTTTCACCAAGCACGCGGGTTAATTGTTCTTTTAACGGCGCAACCACATATTTGTCTAACACCCCTTCTTTTATAGCGGGGTTGATGACATGTTTAAATTCTGTTTCAAGTCGGCCTTGGTTGAATTGATCGCTGACGATTGGCCTGAGAAGTGCTTGAGCGCGCGCACTGTCGTTTTCAGTGTGTTCAAGAAAGGTGTAAAGTTCGCTAAATTGTTGGCCGCTAATGGTGTCGGCTGTCAGGCCACCCGAGATAATGGTTCTCAAGGTTTCAGCGCAGCCATGGCCGTCACGAAAGCTTGCTCTATCATCGGTCGTAAGATGGGTCACCAGGTTGGTTAGGCTTCTCGAATCTTTTTCGCCCGCTCTTGTTAAGTGCGTGATGGCGCGCAGGGCGTTGTTCGCAGCGCGAGGCGTCATGATTTGGCTAAAAATATGTTCGAGTGGCTGTAATGCAACCGTGCCAAGCAATGTAGCTTTTGAATTTTCATAATGTTGCCAGTCTTGAATGTTTGCTTTGATAGCATCTTGACGACGATCGATGGGGGCAATACGGCTTGGTGTGATGCGATGAATAAATCTATCACGCCAATTCCTCGCGCTTGGCATGAGTAGCAAGCGCCCTTGATGAATCACGA
The DNA here is from genome assembly GCA_002707695.1 of Legionellaceae bacterium. Lineage (GTDB taxonomy): Bacteria > Pseudomonadota > Gammaproteobacteria > UBA12402 > UBA12402. The sequence goes on along the minus strand of PANR01000021.1, from coordinate 4,541 downwards.
GCTTGTCGTAGGCTGCGATGTCGTCTAAGACGTCGGCGCTAGTTTCGGGATCTAGCCCTTCTACCTTGAAGGGGCCTTGGAGCTTGCATGCTTTGAGTGGGTCTACAAATGGTTCGTCAGCCACATGCCAGGTTTTTGTTTTTTCACCGATTTTAAGTGTGACAAGCTGGCCGTCGAATTCCAAGGTGCCTGGATTGCCTGGCGCACCAAATGGCATGGCTGCTGGGCGGTCAGACGTGCGAAGATAGGCGCCAGGGCTGGTTTCTGTAACGGTAAAGTGCAGCTTCACCGAGGGCTTTTTAGCGGGCTCAACAGGATTTTCTGGCATTTCACATCTCGCTTTCTAGTTGTTATCGTTGTCTCTGTCGCTAACTTGTTGATTTTAAGACAAAGACCGTCAGTTTTGTAATCCCTGGATTATATCATCAGCGCTTTAAGATTACAAGATCGACCCCTGCGCTTTTCACTATACTTTGCTGGGTCATGCTTGTCATAATCCGAGTAGATATGAATGATCAGATTGAACAATTTTTCCAAACCCAGCAAGAGGGCCTTATAGGCGCGCTAGAGGATGCTGGTCTGAGTTTGCCAGATGCTACGAGCATTCGTAGCGAGCTCAAGCAAACTTTATTAGCAAGCAATTATGCTGACCAGCAATTTCGTGGCAAACCACAATTGCTAATGGATTTAATTCAACAGAGTGATTTGCACCGGACTTATGAAAACAATGAGCTTTCTAGTCGTTTACTTCATCAACTAACTGATTGCCAAGACGTGGATGATTTATCGCGCCGCTTACGTACGTTCCGTCATTATGAAGTGTTGCGAATCATTTGGCGTGATGTGAATGGGTTGGCAACGTTATCTGAAATCATGTTAGACATGTCTAATTTAGCTGATGCTTGTATTACACAAGCCGCCGAACATTTACAAGCGTGGCTTGAAAAAACAGCGGGTACGCCATGTGATCAGCACGGCAATCGCGAGAAGTTACAAATTATAGCCATGGGTAAACTTGGCGCTAAAGAATTGAATTTATCATCAGATGTTGACTTAATTTTTTGTTATCCCGAAGAAGGTCAAATTGAAGGTGAACGCACGATAAGCAAACAGCAGTTTTTTACACGCCTCGCGCAGCAATTAATAAGAGTGTTGCATCAAGTGATGGCGGATGGGTTTGTTTTTCGCGTTGATGCTCGCTTGAGGCCCTATGGTGAAAGTGGTGCGTTAGCGTTAAGTTTTGATGCGATGCATAGCTACTATCAGCAAGAAGCAAGAAACTGGGAACGCTATGCCATGGTCAAGGCGCGAATGATCTATGGCGATGATCAGGCCAATCGACGCTTGTTGATTATGTTAAGACACTTTACGTATCGAATCTATTTAGATTTTGCTGCCATGCAATCATTGCGCCGCTTAAAAGAAAAAATTCGAAAACAAGTGCGCGCCAAAAACATGGAAAACAACATTAAACTTGGTGCAGGCGGCATTCGTGAAATTGAATTTATTGCGCAGGTATTTCAGTTAATTCATGGTGGTCACGATTATGCATTACAAACGCCTTGTTTGTTTTCAGCGTTGAAAATATTGGGAAGAAGAGAGTATTTACATCAAGTGCCCGAGTTAATTGAGGCTTATACTTTTTTAAGAACTCTCGAACATCGTTTGCAAGCAATGGATAATCGCCAAACTCATGTTTTGCCAACCGATGAATTTGTGAAAAGCCGCATTGCCGTGACAATGGGGTTTGATAATTGGGCTAGTTTATTAAAAAAATTAAATGAATATCGCGATTTTATTATCAGTCAATTTGAACAAGTTTTCGAAAAACCAATTAAAAAAACTCTGATTGCCGAAGAGGGTGAGCGGGGCGATGAAGAGATAAAGCAAAAAGTTGAAAGTATTTTTTCCGAGTGGGATAAACGTTTTGACCAAGCTGAGCTGAGCAATTTAGCCAGCCAGCGATTACAGCGGTTTTTAAAAGTGCTTAGGCAGGCTATCTGGCAGCACAGCGATCCAGTATTGGCGCTTGATCGAGTATTACAAGTGACGGACAGTTTGTTGAGACATAGTGCTTATTTGATTTTGTTTGAGGAAACACCGGAAGCGTTAGCGGTTTTAATTAAGTTGTGTGGCGCAAGCCCTTGGATCACCCATCAAATAGCGCGTTACCCCGTGCTGTTAGCAGAGCTGTTGAATGAACGACGTTTATATTTATCTGCTGATTTAGATCAGCTTGAAGAATTGTTAGCAGAACAAATGTCGTATGTTGACTACAATGATGCAGAGGCAGTGCTTGATGTGTTAAGACGGTTTAAGCGACGACAAGTTCTGCATGTGGCTGCATCAGATGTGATGGGCAAGCTTCCCGTGATGCGAGTGAGTGACAACTTAACTGAAATCGCTGTTGCTATTTTACGCGCGGCGCTTAAAGCCGCCTGGCAAGAAAATCTAGTGAAATATGGATTTCCACTCCGTAAAAACGGCAAGCGCTGTCGTTTAGATTTCATTATTATCGCTTATGGTAAGCTTGGCGGGACAGAGTTAGGCTATGGCTCGGATTTAGATTTGGTTTTTGTTCACGATGCCGATGATCAAGCCATGACAGATGCCAAACCGCATCAAAAATCTATCACTGGCTCACAATTTTACGCCCGACTGGCTAAAAAAATCATTCATATTTTAAATACACAAATGTTTTCAGGCAATTTATATAATGTCGATACACGTTTAAAGCCAGGCGGGACACAAGGCTTGTTATCACCTAATTTTTCTGCTTTTAAAGACTATCAAAAAAATGAAGCATGGACATGGGAGCATCAAGCTTTAGTTCGTGCGCGAGTGGTTGCAGGTTCGCAAAGTTTGACAGAAAAATTTAATCGGTTTCGTGAAAAAGTATTATTGCAACAACCTGATGAACAAACCTTAAAAAAATCCATTGTTGAAATGCGTGAAAAAATGCGGCAAGAAAGCAAATCTTCACCTGATGGCATGTTTAATTTAAAAAATGGCCAGGGCGGCATGACAGATATTGAATTTTTAGCGCAGTACGTTGTGTTAGCATGGGCATATAAAGTGCCAGAACTGCTTATTTTTAGGGATAATATCCGTATTTTTGAGACTTGTGAAAGCTCAGGTTTATTGCCACAACAGGACGTTGATTTGTTGTGCCATGCCTATTTAACTTATCGACGACAGCGGCATTATTTAATTCTTCAAAATTTACCAGATGATATTCCTGAAACCGACTTGTTTGATTTGCGAGAAAAGGTTGCTGCTATTTGGAAAAAATTATTAGGTTAGTGGTGTCTTGGCTTGCTGCTGCTTGCTTTTAATTAAAAAATCTCTTAAGATTCATCCAATAAATAATCATCCGATAAATAAGAAAATAAATGGAGGAGTGTCGTGTTCAATTGCGCACCTAGCTTTTTTTCTCTTGATCATTACCGTTGTCTCACAAAAGGCCAACAAGCAGATTATATACTTAATAGAATATCCACCGCGTGGTTGATATTAGCCCTTATCGGTTTTGCTTTAACATTTGTTGAAAACAACGAACCTTCAAAACAGGCCAGAAATATTTTTGAATGGATTATGTTTGCGACAGCTTCGATGTTTGTTGGTAATGTGAGCATAAGCATGATCCCCACAAGCACGTCAAATAGCATTTGTGACTATTTTCCGGAGGTGTTGACAACGGGTTCATGCAGCGTGTTTGGCTTATTTTTCTTGTTAAATCAGCTTGTGTTTTCTGATACTACGGCTGCCTGGCAATTTCAATCAATTGATGAAGGCTACTTGCAATCTTGGGAACCTAAAGTTGTCACACTTTGCTTGTCGGTTGTGTTTGCTAGACTGTTGCGCCTTTTTCTAGATTATGTTGGCGTGTTAGATAGGTTGACCCAGTTGGCTTATGGCTCTCAATCCCCCACTCAAGCCGTTGCTAAAGCAGACGATAGCGTGTCGACAGAGGCAAGTGCGCTTCTAGGGCGTGACGATGATGGTCGTAAAACGCCGCCAACACAACAAGAGCATCTGAATGACCCTCGTGGCGTGACAACGCCTGATCATAGCGGTAGGTTTTCACCAAGTTTTCGCAGGGCTGTATCACCCGTCTGACTTTTTCTCAAACCATCTTATGTTATACTTTGCTCACTGATGAAGGTGAGGAATATGAATGATGAAAGATCAAGGTAAGCGTGCATGCACTGAGCAACGTATTGAAGTTAATCCCAGCGATTTGCCTCTAAGTTGTCCGCCCGATGGCGATCGAGTGTGGGATGCGCATCCCCGCGTGTATTTGCCCATCGAGGAAACCGGTCAAGAGACGTGCCCGTATTGTGGCGCTGTCTATCATTTGGCTGGTCGTTAATGAAAATATTGGTGGTTGGCCCCGCGTGGGTGGGTGACATGGTCATGGCGCAGGCAGTGTTTCGCTATTTGAAACAGCAACACCCTGACGCTGTTATCGACGTGATTGCGCCAGCCTCTACGGCGCCACTGCTGATTTTTATGCCGGAAGTTAATCGCACTATTTTGTT
>PANR01000020.1 GCA_002707695.1 Legionellaceae bacterium | reverse complement strand
TCACAGAGCAGCAATACCTTTCATGCGCGCATGGTCGTACCAGTACAACAATTTAATTCGGCAATATTTTACGTATTTCTACGAATTTCATTCTCCTAAGCGTTTGTTAGTATTAACCCAAAAGAATAAACGATTATCAATAATCTACAAACAGGGGGAGCACTTACTTACGTTGAGTTATCACTTCTTCTGTGATGATCCGCCATTCTTTTTTGTCAAACCATCAATATGAGGAGAATAACCATGTGGAGTGATATCTTAGAAGTTGCAAAACAGTTGTACGCGCAAATCGAGGCGGCTCAAAAAAATAAAGAGCAAGCTCAGTTAATTGGCAAGCGGGTTAAAAGCTTGTTAACGGCAATCCAAGATGCAGGGGGCAATGTAGTTAATGCTAAAAATAAGCAAGCATTAACCGATCTTAAAGAAGTGCTGAATGAAGCAAATAGCTTAATTAAGAAGTTTAGCGGAAAACATTTCTTGATTAAGTTTGTAAGGGCTCAAGCATATGAAAGTGATCTTGGTGATATTAACAAAAAAATAGGCGAGTTGACTCAAACTTTTTCGGTTGTATTACAAGTGCAGTCTGTCAAGGATCATATGGCAGATATATTGGACGCAAAGCATGATCGCGCGGCCATTCAAGCTGACTTGGAAACTATCAAAACGATGGAAGAAGCTGAGTTAGAGATGCTGGAGGGGTTAGAAGAAGCGCTTGAGACTCTTACTTCTATGATGCAGTCAATGTTAGATAGACCAATCAGTGATGATATGCCAACAGACGAGTTTTGGGTATTAGGTGAAGGAGCAGAATACGACGGTAAGATAAATGTGAAGCGTTATGGGGTGCAAGTTAAGACGACGGCTGTTGAGGGCGCAAGCGCTGCAGATCAACAGTTCTTGCTGGGTATTATGCGTGAAGCAGGTGGCGTTTTGCAGAGAGCTCCGGCTAGAAACCGAAAAGGAGGTGTTCTTCACAGTGGTTCTAAATATACAGGCGATGAAATAAATGTGGAAGAGCATGATGGTATGGTTGATAGTAAGCTGGCTGCAAGAAAAATAGATGAACAACCAGCGCCAGCCACTGAAGCGGCAATGGTAGCGCTGGCCCGCGAACAGGCGGCGCGAGCCCCACAAGCAGCAGGTGCTGATCCAGCATCGGGGGAGGCAGCTTCTCGCCCTTTAACGCAAGGACCAACAAACGTATGAACGCACGAGATGGCATCCATGCAAATTCAGTAAACCGCAACACCACGGTGGTTGGACCTGGTGCTAAAGTTGATGGTAATGTTGACGCTACTTTGATTGATCAAGCTGCATTCGCAGGGACTCACGTTGAGGGCGGCGTTCATATTGAACACGCCCATTTCAGCGCAGCGCCTTCACCACAAGCCATGGAAGGCGATGGGGGTGATAGGTCTTCACCAGAGGGTGGTCCTGCGCCACCTTTGAGATTTGAAGAGCCGGTTCGGTTTGTTCGTTCTCGTGAGGAGATGCGTGACACAGTATTTGGTCGTGAATTAGCGATGAAGCATCTTCAAGCGCAAACCGAATCAACGTCTAGCCGAAAAGCGATGATAGTCGGCGCATCTGGCGCTGGTAAAACCTACTTGGTCAAGCGTCATCTTGCCAGATTAGCTAAAACGGGTGAGTACGAAATTATTACTTTAGATGCCGCGGGTGATTTAAAAACACAAGTGGAAGAGGTGATCAAGACAAGAGGCGTTGAGGTCAAAGAGAAAAAAGAAAGTATTCGTCGACTTAGGGCGCGCATATGGGCATGCATTAATCATTTTAAACGCAAGAAGAAAAAGGTCGTACTCTTTTTTGATAATTACAATGCATCGACACAGTTGATTGATGAGTTTTTTACAGATGATATTTTAAGGCGTAATAAAAATATTATCGCCATTGGCACAACGTGTTCGGAGAGTGTCGCTGCGTCGTTCAATTCAGCGGGACAAACGCCATTCAAATTGTCTGATTGGGGTGAAAAAGACGTGGTAGAGTACGCTGAATTTTTATTTGCTGACCACCTACCCGAAGGTCTTGCTCAATTGATTCATAAAATTTTTGGTGGACTCCCAATTTTCGTTGATTCCATTTTTCATTCGCTTAATAAACGAAGCAAATCGTATATTGATGAATTTTTTAAAGCATTAGCCGAAATGGAGGATGAGTTAGAAGAAGTAGATTACCGCATAGATCAACAAATTGCATTGCTTGCCGATCGAATCTGGTTGGATAAATTGTCCGACGATGCAAGCAAGGTGTTAGCGGTGCTGACTTTGTTAGATCCGAATCATCTTAGCAAAAAGATGCTAAAAGTATTTTTTCCTGATGTTGATATGAGTCGAGTGATTAACCGCTTGTTGAGTCAAGGGTTGCTCACGGTGGGTGTTGAGGGCGAATTTAATAGCGAGTATCGCTTCCACCAAAAATTTCAGAGCATTTTATCCAAAGTGATTTTTTCAAAAATTTACAGGCCAGAGAGTTATCCGGTTGTAAAAGGATTTTCTGAGCACTCAATAGGGGTGATGCGTGGATTTTTAGCCAAATTTTCAGATGAATTCAAATACGATAAATACCACCATCTCACGCCAGGCGATCAGCTAGTCAAATTTAGGGCGTTGTTGGCACACGCTGAAAACATAGTGGCATCTGTGGTTAATATAAAATTCAGACACTTTAGGCACGATGGTTTCGTTGAGGGTGAAGGTTATAAGTTAAGTGATTTGAAATTGCGACGGACACCTGAAGAACTCAGAGAAATCAAAGCTAAATTAGGTGATGAGGGTATTTATTATATTCTAAAACTTACCAGCCAATTAGCAGCTTATTATTTATATGAACAACATAGTTATTGGAAGGCGCATGAATATGTCATGCACGGAATGAATTTGCTTGCATCCTTTAGTAAAAAACAAAGCTTTGAATATTTGTCTATTCAAGCCAAATTATTGACAATTCAAGCAGGCATTTATGATTGTCGTAAAAAACGTGGAAAATCCATTGCAAGAGCGAAAGAAGCGGTTGGTATTTATCAAAAACTAGAAAAAGAACATCCTGATATGTGTCAGAAAAGTGAGTACGCCGTCGACCGAGCTGTTTCCTATGGAACGATCGCACGTTCATATATCGGTATTTACCAGCCTAATACAGATGACGAATCTCTTAAAAAAGCGAGCAAGTATTCGAATGAATCCATCCGGCTTAAACAATTGGTCTTTGGTAAAAATACTCGAGCGATTGTGTTAAATCTTGAAAAGCTTGCTAAGATTAAAATGTTTGAATACATGCAGGCTAAAAAATCAGGTAACCACCGCTTAGCTGACAAAAAATATCAGTCAGCAAAAAAAATATTAACGGATGCACTTGGGTTTAAAGGGGGTAGTATATGGGATCGGTTAACCTTAAGTGTTTCTTTAGCCAGCTTGTATGCGTTGGCAAAAAATTATAAGCAGGCGATTGAGGTCTGCGCTCGTCAGCTCACTAAAATGTCTTTGCCAGAGGGGCCTTCTTATAGCGAAGATAACGTTAAATCAGCGCGATTACCGATTGATCGGCGTGTTATTGAAGCTTTGGCAAAGCTTTCGGTTATTTTTTATCTTAATGGCGATAAAGAAAAAGGTCGTGCTCATCTTGCCAGATCGGTGACTGATTACATGAATTATTTTGAAATGACAGGCCCTAAAACAAAGCTTGATGAAAACGAATTTGACGAAAATGGTTGGGTTTTTAAAGATTTTGTTAATACCGTACTTTCGCCATTTTCAAATCGTAAACTTTACGATGCATATTTAGAAGGCGTTGATCTCTTTTTTGAACGATTGCCTAATAACTATCCTTATTTGACGCGTGCATTCCAACAAGGGTTAGAGTTTTCCAAAAAAGCTGTGGTGATTGTTGGTGATAATACACAGCGAGTGGGTGAGTTGCTTGGCAATAAATTGAAAGCGAAATATCCGGAGAAAGAAGAGGGCGCGGTTGATGCAGAGGATAATCATTCTGATAAAAACGGTAGACACGTCATCGGGGTGAATATTAATTGGGGCAATGCTAAAAAGTTGATGGCTAAAAAAGAATTCCCCATCCCTGACGAACAAAAGCTCGCCAAGCTTGTTGATGATCTGGCAAATGGTTATGCCGTAGATCAGATTGTTTATTGCGGCCCTGATTATGCAAGCTTATTTCTATCGGTTAATGCAGATGTTATAAGGCCTGGATTAGAGCGCTTGTCTCACTTTGTGCGTGATCGCGCGCTACTTCTATGCCCAACGCACGCGTCCGCTGACTTTGAGGCGGTGAGAGAGCAGTTCCGTCGCAATTTACCGAAACTTGATTTGTGCATGGTGGTTCATCCGCCTTTGTATGTGCCTGCTAAGAAAAAAAGGAAAGCATCAAGTTCTTCTGATCATCAAGATGGAGCTGGCGGTGCGCCGGGTGTCCATAGTCGAAGCCATAAATTACTCAATGATGTTGCAAATCTTCTTTTACATGTTTTGTCTGTTGATCGTGATATTGAGTCACCTCATGATAAAGAAGATTTTGTGGAGCAGTTGAATTATTGGGATGGCATGACAAAACACGATCGCGCGAGTGTGTATTTATCTGAACAAGAACTATGGGATATGGATGATGTTCGCAGTATGCGTATGCTCGCTCATTATGGTACTAAGTTTGCTCGCTTGAGTGACCGTGAACTTACGTTGCCACGTGTAGCAGAGGAGGAAGCGCATGAGCCCATTTTTCCCCTCCAACCTAGCTTGTTCAGGCCGCCGCGCAAACCAAAACCAAGGCGAGAACCTAGAAGGAGTGCGTCGTACTCTGGTTACACAGATTGCGTTAACGATTCTACTGAGAAAAGAATCTCTCGTTGCTCTTCGTTCATGAACGGGGCGCTATAGGCAATCAGTCCTCGCTGTGCTACAATCGACCGCATGGTTAGCCCGCTCTTGGAGGAGAATAAGAAATGGCCATTTCACTTGCGTCGCTCTCTCGTTCACCAACGATCAATACTCATTTGGATGCTCTCGAAGGACTGGTGAGTTACAAAACATTAAAGCATGAGATTTTATACTGCAATTCAGAATTTTTGCGCTATACCGGGTTTCGACGTGTAAAAGACATTGAGGGCCGTGATGATACACAATTGGTTTGGTCTGATTTTTCTCGTTTTTACTTAAAACAAGAGCGCGATGCATTCAATGGAAAAACCTACACTGCACTGCAGCCAGGCAAGGATAAAGACGGCCGCTGTTTTCTTTTTTTCAATCAAAAGTTGCCTTGGAAAAATGAACAGGGTGATTTGATAGGATTAGTTTGTCAGGCGATTGAAATCATGGATGTTGATTTTGCCAGACATTTTAATCAGCTTGCGCATTTAGATGGTTTTGAAGGCTTGTATCGATTAGCGTCCGAGCCAGAAATTAATATTTCGCCGCGAGAAAATGATTGTTTATTCTTTTTGCTTCGCGGCAAAACAGCAAAAGAGATTGCACGGTTTCTCAATATTTCTCACCGCACGGTTGAAGCGCACATCAGCCACTTAAAAACGAAGTTTCAATGCAAAAACAAATCCGAGTTAATTGCTAAAGCGTTAAATAAAGGTTATGGCGCTACGATGTCATTTCCTGCCACTGCATCTGCATCTGAGCCACTCGTGTTTGATAAGCTTGGTGATATTGATGATGTGGCTGAGTAAGCTAAAGTTTGCATCTCAAATCATTTAGCAGGAAACCCAACAAAGGATCATCTTCGTAGTGCTTGCTAAGCGCAATGACTTTGCATGCTTCACCCATTTCACCAGGGAGTGTCAGTTTGCGGACGGCTTGTTGTGTTTGCGCGCTTGGGGATTTTTCCAAAAATTGTGGCAATCCTGAAGACAATAAAAATGAGGCCTGATTGCAAAAACCATCAACTTGTAAATTCGCACTGATGGCACATTTTGCGAGTAAGGTAAAATTCACGTGCGCAGAAATATCTTGTATGCCGGTCAAAATGAGCGGGTTGCTATGCTGGTGGTGTTGATAATAACAGGCCAGCGTGCCATCTTTTCTGTCAGGATGATAATATTCGTTGTTAGTGTAGCCATAGTCGACAAAAAGCATGACGCCTTTTGCTAAACTGTTGCTTAAGTTTTTCAACCAGTCAGCTAGCATCAAATTAATTTCGGAATGATAGTTATCGGTTTCATAAGGCGGACAGAGATAGCCGCTGTTGAGTGTTGTTAACAGTGCTTCGCTAGCAGGCTCAAATTGAAAAACCAACTCACCGTTATCAATGCTGACAAAATACTGCTGCACTTGCTGTTTTTGAATGGTAAAACGTTCAATAGGCAGTGCATCTAATACCTCATTAGCAATAATCATACCAGTCAACGCTTTTTTTGGTAGACGATTGAGCCAAACAACACGAGTGGCTAAGTGAGGACATTGCTTTTTGAGATATGCACGTTGTTGCGTTTGTAAATGTTTGCTTGGTTCTAAAATATAATAGTGATCAGGCAAAAAATGCAGTTCGTCAAGCAGAGTGAGGACTTGTTCAGCGAGTTTGCCTGAGCCGGCGCCTAATTCTAATAGATCAATAGGGGTGTTGTTGTCGCATTGTCGACGTAATGTTTGAATGACTTGCTGGCACTGCTGTGCAATACATTGACCAAACAGTGGTGTGAGCTCAGGCCCGGTGACAAAATCACCTTCTCGGCCAAACTTTTCTTTCGCGCTGGTGTAATAACCCAAGTCGGGCGTGTATAACGCTAGCTCCATAAATTGGCTAAATGGGATTTTTCCACCGGCTTCTTCAATAATTTTTTCAATGTATTCATGACAGGCGCGACTATGGGCTTGTTCTGCTTCGCTTGGCTGCGGTAGACTAAGTGATAGATTGAATTGGTTCGGCATGAGCTAATTATGAACAAAGGATGTAGGATATGCAAGATAAGGTCGTATTAATTACGGGTGCAGCCAAAAGAGTGGGCGCAGTGACGGCAACAGCACTCCACGCCGCTGGCGCTAAGGTGGCTATCCATTATCATCGTTCTGCTGAGGCGGCAGAAGCGCTGGCAGAAACCTTCAATCAGCAGCGTGCTGAATCTGCCATTGCTATTGGTGCCGATCTTGCTGATACAGCTGGTTTACCAGCGCTGGTTGAGAAAGTGGTTTCAACATTTGGTCAGTTAGATGTGCTCATTAATAATGCTTCAAGTTTTTACCCGACACCTGTGGGTGAAATAACAGAGCAGCATTGGCAAGATTTATTTAATACTAATGCCAAGGCCCCTTTATTTTTGGCGCAGGCCGCTGCGGAGCATTTGAAGAAACAGCAAGGCTGCATCGTCAATATGGTTGATGTGCACGCCAAGCGGCCTCTGCAGCAACACTCGGTATATTGTATGGCCAAGGCTGCCTTAGCGATGATGACCATGTCACTTGCCCGTGATCTTGCGCCTGAGATCCGTGTTAACGGCGTGGCGCCTGGCATGATCATGTGGCCAGATGAGGGGATGCCTGAAAAAGTGCAGACGAGCATCCTCAATCGTGTGGCACTTAAGCGGGCGGGTTCGCCAGAGAATATCGCGCAAACCATTTTATTTATTCTTCAGAACGATTATTTAACAGGCCAAATTATTGCCGTCGATGGCGGGCGGTTGTTAGCTATTTAGTTTAATCCCAGGCAAAGTTCTAAGCTTTGCGCATAATTCAGTCTAGGATCAACAGTGGGTCGTCGAGGTTGGCAGGATGGTTTGCTGCTGCCACCAACACATTCATAAATGTTTTCACCCGTCATTTCAAGGTGCACACCGCCCAGGTGTGAGCCGTTTGCTTGATGAATATCGATTGATGCATGCAGTTCATCACGGATATCGTCAAAGTAGCGCACTTTGTTGCCTTGCTCATCTTGTTTGATGTTGCCGTGCATGGGGTCACAAACCCAGAGCACAATTTTGCCAGTGCGCTTTGCCGCAGAGATTAGTTTGGGTAAGTGTTCATGGACTCGATTGCTGCCTAAACGGTGGATGAGTGTTAATCGACCGGGATCATTGTGCGGGTTTAATCGTTCGATGAGCTCGCATAGTTCGTCGGGGTTGATGTCTGGCCCGATCTTGACGGCAACAGGATTGTAAATGCCGCGAATATACTCGATATGTGCACTATCAGGTTTTGAAGTCCGCATCCCAATCCAAGGGAGGTGCGTCCCAAAATTATACCACTTACCTGTTAATGGATCTTGGTGGGTCAAGCTTTCTTCGTAGGCTAAATGTAATGCTTCATGACTGGTAAATAGTGGTAGCTGCAGTGTCGTTTTGAGGTTGTTATTTTCAGCGTTGGAGGTAAGTGCCTCGTTAATAGCCTCAATAGTTTCGACAAAGTCGTGCTTGTCTTGATAATTTTCAAGACAATTGGGTTGCCAGCAATGTGGCCGATAAAGATCTGCAAAATGGTGTTTGCCTTGCTCATGTAAAAAACTCAGCGTCCAGTGAGTGCAGCGGTATGCTTGCAAAAGATATTTTGGGTGAGGGGTTCTATCTTTGTGCGTAAAGAATGGGCGGTTGATGAGATCGCCAAAATAACTAGGCAGGCTCATTGATGTTTTGTGTTCCATCGCCGCGCTGCGTGATTTTGCGTATTGTCCAGCAATGCGGCCCACTTTGATGACGGGCTTTTTAAGATGCTGGCTGAGCAAAAGGCTACAATGTAACAATGCTTTTGTGCGCTCTTTAATTGATTCGGCATGACAATCGATGAAACGTTCAGCGCAATCACCACCTTGTATCAAAAAATAATCACCGAGCGCTGCTTTTGCTAGTAAATGGTGCAGCTGCTTGATGCTCGTTAAATTAAGTAATGGTGGTAATGATCGTAATTGTAATAAAGTAGCTTGATAAGCTTGGTGGTTGGGGTATGAAAACAGTTGCTTGGTGTTATGTTGTTGCCATGAGAATGGTTGCCACTGTTTCATTTAATCCCTCTTTAACCGCCATTAGCGGCTGACCTCTCTGAAAAACGTTCGGCCACTGATCCTGTTAACTCAGCACGATATCCTGTGTCACAAATTTTTATCGCTACAAAAGTATGCAGGGGTTGTTGGTAAAAAACAATACTTTTTTTAAAAAATGTGTTTAATTTTTGAGTGAAAAAATAATGCATCGATAAATTGCAATTAATATCTGGTGTGTATTCGTACTATATAATATACTCAGCGAATCATGAAATTGTTTAATCGCATTTTAAAACATGTTGTCAGTGACGTTGATCGTTTTATTTGTCGGTTTGATTTTGAGCATCCTGATGCGCAATCAGACTCTCAGCGAGCTGAAGTGGCCAAGCATGACCGCATTTCTTGTCTTCGCGATCAAGTTGTGAGCAAAAAAGCGGGTAAAAATAAAATTTGGCAAGATTTTTAGGGTAAGGCCTGTTTTAAAACGCTTGGGTATTTTTTTCCGCGTTAAGTTAGTCTGTTGTTCTTTTATTTCTTAAGGTTAATGCATGTCTATTTTTTCCCGTTGGCGGACGCGCCATTGTATTGGTATTGAGCGTTCTGACGACGTGTTGTATTGGGTCCGGCTAAGTGGTCGGGCGACAAGGTGGTGGATAAGCGGTGCCGGGGTTAGTGTGCCTGCTGAACTGTCATATTGGCATGGTTGTGACGCCGCCATATCGATACCAGATAACCTGGTGATGCGTCGGCAGAAAAAAATGATGGACCAGCAAGATGAACGGGACATACAAGCGCTGATTGATCTCTCGCTTTCCGAGCTGTTTTCTAATCACCAACATCTCGCGAGCGACTTTCAGCGGCTTGATCAAAATATGCTTGAAATTTATGCAGTTAAGCGCGAGCAAGTCTCGGCATTGGCGCTTTGGTCAAGGCAGCATAGACTTTCTTTGCGCTGCGTAGAGCCACAAAGTATGGCGTTGCTAAGGGTATTGTCACAACATAAGCAGAAGTCGTTTAAGCAATGTCTCATCCATGGGCGGGCAGATCAATTGAGCTGGCTGATTATGATTGATCACGAGCTCATCGTTAGTCGACAAATTGATCAGAACATTCTGCCATCTCATGAGGTGATGACCGAAATGCTACTGCCTCAACTTGCCCAGTATGAGGTGAATGATATTTGCTTAAGTGGCGACGTTTCCCCGTTAATCATTGACATGCTTGCCAAGTGGCCTTGGTTGAAGGTTGATTATATCCAACTGCCCGGCCTAGCGATCAACCAGCCTCAGCAGTTTACCGTAGCGTTGGGCTTGGCCATGGGGGAGATCAATGACAAGAACTAATTTTTTACCTTGGCGTGAAAAACAGCAACGTCAACAGTTCATTCGATTTTTGAAATACGCGATCCTTATTTTCTTGCTTATACAGATGCTATGCGGTGCTTATGGGTATTATTTGTATGAACGTTGTCAGAGTTTGAGTTATATGGCTGTTCACAACAAGCATGTACATCAATTACGTGATCAACAAAAAACGGTGGAGAATAATTTTTTAAAGCAGCTTGGCCTATTTAATTCGCTGTATCAAAACTTATTGTTCAGAGAAAAACAGCGGGCAATAATCATCGCATTACTTCCAGCATTTAAACAAGGTGTTTTAAAAAAACTGGTGTTTACTGATAATCATTTGTCTATCGATGTGCAGGCAAGTTCATGTCGTACTATTGGTGAGCTTGAAAAAAGTATTCGTTCATTGCGTGTCACTCAGAATGTGTTGTTATCTAACATGGAAGGTGGAAAGTTGAGTTGCCGCGCAACGTTGTCAGCTGAGATTTAAGAGGGTGTATAATTATTAAAAAATTTATTGTGTATCAGTCAGGCTATTGGTTCAAGCTGTTGCTGTTCTTGCTTATTACATTAATGAGTATGTTGGCATGGTATGTTTTTGTTATCTCGCCTAAGCTTAATCAATTAACTACAATTACTGCCAATCCGATCATTGTAAGAAACAAAAGTCGCGTCAGTGTTAAAGCTAAAAAATTTATTCAAGAAAATAAAGTTTGGCTAAACAACCCGTATCAACAGCCAGTATTTTTTAGAAAATTTTTGTTGGAAACAATCAATAAATTGCAAGTTTCCGCTTCATATAAATTAATTGATCATCAACATGCTGCCGAGTTGACTTATCAGGGCGCTCCACAAACTGTATTACTTATGTCGTGGTATTGTAGTTTTCCAGCCCTTTATATGCGGTTGTCTCACATAGAGGTGCGTTGTAAACAGTCGAATAATTGTAATATTCAAATAGTTGCTAGTGTCACGGACAATAAAACAAAACACGTTGTTGGCGATTCAATTTTTTATCCGCTTAAAAACTATTTCGATCTCGCTCAAAACCAGCAAGTTATGTTGCCACATATTTCAATTTTTCAGATGCATCAGCTTGACTACGTGCAACATGCCAATAAAACGGTTTCGCTGATTGGTGTGGGCCAAGTTGCTGCAGTGACAAACGTGGGTGATCAGATTGGTATCGAGCATGCTGAAATAATATCCATTTCTGCGCGCCGTGTTGTGGTTCGCTACAACGAATTTGGAAAACAACAGCTATTAAGTTTCTCTTAAGGTTTTCTTAAGGTTGGAGGGCTAGGATTAGCCCGTCTTAATCTACCTCATACCAGTGAAAATAGCGTGTGCTCGGTTGGCTTGCGTGTGATATTTATAATTTGGACGCTTAATGAACGAAGATTTGATAGTGTATCTCGGGGCTAGCATCGGTCGGGTGAGAGCAAGCTTTATTTTGCCAGATGCACAATATCATGCGCCTGTTCAGGCGGGTGATTTTGAAAAATTAATGACAGTTCCGCGGACTATGGTCATTCTTGATGGAACATACACGCCTGAACTAGAGCAGCAGGTGGCAAATCTTATCCAAGCTGGGGTTCATGTATACGGCGCGTCGGCTTTAGGTGCGCTATTGGCTGCTAAATTGGAACCAATTGGCATGAAGGGGCTAGGTGCGATCTATCGACGTTTTCTCAGCGGATATTATCAAGGAGATCGAGTGCTTGGTTGTGAGCTTGCGTTATCTAAGAATGGCTATCGTCGCTCGACAGAGCCGCTTGTTAATATTTATGCGACCATGGACCATGCCGTCCTGGGCAATGCGCTGGATACTTCTATGTCTGGGATCATTGTTGCAGCGGCAGAAGCCTTGCCTGATAGCCAACGTACGTTTGAAAATATTTTTGTTGAGGCTCAGAAACGTGGTATTGATCAGCACATATTGGTAGAGTTTTCGAATTGGGTGAATAACGGCGGCTACATTGATCAGCAAAGACAAGATGCATGCATGGTATTGAATCGCGTTGTCTATGATATGAAGACAGAAACCTTATTTGACAAAAACTTTTACGACCAAGGTGTGCTCATCTGATATGAATAGATTGCCCAACGTGTTTCTCATTGGTCCAAGTGGTGCTGGTAAAAGCACGGTGGGCCGCGAGGTGGCTAAGCTATTAAAAATGGATTTTTATGATATGGATTTGTTTATTCAAAACCGTACAGGCGTGGAGATTGCCTGGATTTTTGATAAAGAAGGCGAGGCAGGTTTTCGTGCGCGAGAGACTGAGGCGTTGCATGAAATGGTCAAGCAGTCGAACGCAATCATCGCCACGGGTGGTGGTGTTGTGCTAAGCCAAGAAAATCGTGAGCTGTTGAAGCAGGCAGACAAAGTTGTGTTGTTAAAAGTAGGTTTAGAGAAACAGCATGAGCGTGCTGCAACCAATCAGCAGACTCGTCCATTGTTGCGTGGTGAGAACATCAAAGAAAAACTTATCAGCATGGCTGAAGAGCGCACGCCGTTGTATGAAGCATTAGCGGATGTCAGTTTTGATACCGATAGCATGCATGTTAAATTGCTGGCAAAAGAAATAGCGAATTATCTTCGTCGCGAGGGTTTTTAATTGACTGTGTTGATAAAGTCTGGCTTGTTTCGATCGCCACAAAACCTTTCGTCACTTATTTGTGGTCGTGAAGTGTTTGTTATCACAAATACCACGATTGCCCCTTACTATCTTGATGCTGCTAAGCAATTGTTTGCTGAGAAAGCCTGTCATCATTATCTCATGCCCGATGGTGAGCAATACAAAACCCTTGCGAGTGTGACAAGAATTGTTGAGCAGCTTATTTTACAGCATCATCGCCGTGATATGACAATTGTTGGTTTGGGTGGCGGCGTGGTGTGTGATGTTGCTGGCTTTGTTGCGTCTACCTTTCAACGCGGCGTTCATCTCATTCAAATGCCAACCAGCTTGCTGGCGCAAGTTGATGCAGCTATTGGCGGCAAAAATGCTGTAAATCACGAGCTTGCAAAAAATGCTATAGGCACGATTTATCAACCTCAACACATAGTGGTTGACCCTGAAGTGCTAACCACACTTGAAGATCGTCATTTTTATGCTGCTTTGTCTGAAGTGGTGAAATATGGGTTGGTTTATGACGCCGAGTTTTTTGACTGGCTTGAAAAAAGTTGGCCGTTAATTTTGGCTAAAGAGCAAACTACATTGCAACAAATGATCCAGCGTTGTGTAGACATTAAACTTGCAGTTGTTGAACAAGATGAAAAAGATTATGGCATTCGGCAGATTTTAAATTTTGGCCATACGTTGGCACATGCTCTCGAACAGGTTTCAGGTTATCAATTGTTGCATGGTGAGGCTGTTGCCGTTGGTATATTATGGGCATTGTCCTTATCAGAAGAATATTGTGGTTTGGATGCTACAGTGAGTGCTCGCGTTAAAAAATTATTAACCCTCCCCATTTCAACCTACGATGGCCCGACCCAAGCATTGATAGATGTCATGAAGCGAGATAAAAAACACCGTGATCAGTTCAAACTGGTGTTACTTGAGGCGATCGGTCGAGCAAAGGTGCTGAGTTTTGATGCACTACCCGTGATAAAGCGCATACCCGTGCCAATTCCTGGCTAAAGCTAGCGTAAATCTCTTTCATCTTCCTTGAGTTTTGAGTAGCATAGCCCGGATGAGAGACCACTTAATACAACTCATTGAGGCATCGCTAAAGGCCTTGCAAAGCGAGGGCGAGCTGGCTGAGGCGTTGACTTATCGTGTCCAGATTGATCGGGCGCGAGATAACAAACATGGCGACTACGCTTGTAATATTGCCATGATGCTGGCTAAGCAGGCAAAAAAATCGCCACGTGAGCTCGCCGAGCATATTCTCAAACATTTACCTGAAAGTGAACACGTTGATCGTGTCGATATTGCTGGCCCAGGATTTATTAATTTTTTTGTTCATCATGCTGTTAAGCAAACAGTGGTTTCAACCATTTTCGAGGAAGCAGAACGTTTTGGTCATTCTAATTTAGGCCAAGGGAAAAAACTGCATATTGAGTTTGTATCGGCCAATCCAACAGGGCCTTTGCATGTTGGCCATGGGCGTAGTGCAGCTTATGGCGCAGCGTTATCTGATTTATTGGCAGCCAATGGTTACCAAGTGCATCGTGAGTATTATGTCAACGATGCTGGCCGACAGATGGATATATTGGCAACGAGCATGTGGTTACGCTATTTAGGTTTGCATGGCCTCACATTTGATTTTCCAAAAAATGGTTATGTTGGTGAGTATGTCATTGACATTGCTGAAGCTTTTAAAACAGCACACGCAAATAAATTTGTTAAGTCAATTGCAGAGGTTTTTCATGAAGTTCCGCCGGATGAAAAAGATGGGGGAGACAAAGAGACCCACGTTGATGCGCTGATTGCTAACGCTAAAAAGCTATTGGGGGATGATTATCATTTGGCACATCAGCTTGTGCTAAAAACAGTGTTAGATGACATAAAAAATGATTTAGCCGAATTTGGTGTCAACTATCAGGAGTGGTTTTCTGAAAATAGTTTGTATCAGACTAATGCTGTGCAGCATGCGCTTGATGTACTGAAGAAAAATAATTATGTTTATGAAAAAGAAGGCGCATTATGGTTTAAATCATCGGAATTTGGTGATGAAAAAGATCGTGTATTGGTGCGGAAAAACGGTAATTTAACTTACTTTACACCAGACATCGCCTATCATCTCAATAAGCTCGAGCGTGGCTTTGATGAGGTTATTGATGTGCTTGGCGCCGATCACCACGGCTATGTACCACGAATTCGCGCGGCTATGCGAGCATTGTCGAAGGGGTCTGATGTGTTAACGGTCCCAATCGTCCAGTTTGCTTCATTGTATCGTCATGGAGAGAAAGTTAAAATGACAACGCGCGGCGGGTCATTTGTCACCTTGCGCCAGTTGCGTGAGGAAGTTGGCAATGATGCGGCACGATTTTTTTATGTCATGCGCAAGGTTGATCAACACATGGATTTTGATTTGGATTTAGCAACCTCAAAGTCTAACGAAAATCCGGTGTATTACATTCAATATGCTCATGCGAGAATATGTAGCGTTTTTCGTCAATTAAAAGATAAATCTTACACATTTGATCAGGCAGTGGGCCTTAACCATTTGGGCGCACTAACCGTTAAGCACGAGTCAGAATTATTAGATTGCTTGGCGCGCTTCCCTGAAATTATGTTGAGAGCTGCGAAGAATTTAGATCCTACCACGCTCGCTAATTATTTGCGTGAGTTGGCAAACGAATTCCATGCGTATTATAATGCAGAGCAATTTATTCTTGATGACGAAGGGTTGCGTAATGCACGCTTGTGCCTTATTAAAGCGACTCAGCAAGTCTTGCAAAATGGCTTAACTATTTTGGGTGTGTCAGCGCCGGAGAAAATGTAATGTTAAATGATTATGCAAAGCGCGGGCGAAGCCCGCAGCCTAAGAAAAACCCTAAGCGAAAAAAGTACTGGTTACTTGCCATTGTATTGATCGTGGTCTTTTTCATATTGGTTCATCACACCAGCAAGGTGGAAAAAGCAAAAACGCCTGCCGCAGCTCCACACGTCACAAAAGCGCCTGTTGCCAAGCCTGCCGGGCAATCGGTTGATTTTAGCTTTCAAAAAACGACAGATACAAAGCCAGCCACTTGAAAATAAAAAAAATGGCCTTATATCTAAAGTAGGGTGCTAATCTCCTATTTCCCCTTGCTAAGGGGAGGCGTATAATGCTCCTGAAATAAATGAAACAATAGTAAAAGAGGTTGTCAGTTATGGAGCAATATCGCGGTACAACAATTCTGTCTGTTCGTCGTAAAGGTAAAGTGGTCATTGGCGGTGATGGCCAAGTTTCCCTGGGCAATATGGTGATGAAGGGCAATGCGCGCAAGGTTCGCCGTCTTTACGAAGATAAAGTGATTGCTGGGTTTGCCGGTGGCACAGCAGACGCATTTACACTATTTGAGCGCTTTGAGGGCAAGCTTCAAGAATATCATGGTCATTTGACTCGAGCAGCAGTCGAATTGGCTAAAGATTGGCGTACGGATAAAATGCTTCGTCGTTTAGAAGCATTGCTTGTGGTTGCTGATGAAACTGCATCGTTAATCATCACAGGAAACGGCGATGTGATTGAGCCGGAACAGGGTATTATGGCAATTGGTTCTGGTGGGTTTTACGCACAATCAGCAGCAAAAGCGCTTTTGGAAAACACAAAAATGAGCGCGCGTGATATTGTTGAGAAAAGTTTGGAAATTGCTGCCTCAGTCTGTGTTTATACTAACAATCATTTAACCATCGAAGAACTCGATACTAACGATAAGTGAGAAGCTGATGACGACTAACAATCATAATGTGCCGGCAGTGATGACGCCAAAAGAAATTGTTCACGAACTTGATCGCTTTATTATCGGGCAACATGAGGCAAAGCGTGCTGTCGCTATTGCTTTGCGTAACCGTTGGCGTCGTATGCAGCTTGAAGATGGGTTGCGCAGTGAGGTGGTGCCTAAAAATATTTTGATGATTGGTCCTACCGGTGTTGGTAAAACAGAGGTTTCACGTCGGTTAGCCAAATTAGCAAAAGCGCCTTTTATTAAAGTTGAAGCAACGAAATTTACTGAAGTGGGTTATGTCGGGCGCGATGTTGAATCTATTATTCGTGATCTGGCTGATATTGCCGTTAAAATGGAAGGTGAGTTGCAGATTGAGCGTGTTCGCAGTCTTGCTGAAGCGGCTGCTGAAGAGCGTATTCTCGATGAGTTGTTGCCGCCAGCTCGCGATACATCAGGCGATATCATTAAAGGAGAAAAGGAAAATGCTGCGCGGAAATCATTTCGTCAAAAATTAAGAAAAGGCGAACTCGACGATCAAGAAATTGAGATTGATATCAGTGGCGCAGTGATGAGTGTAGATATTATGGCGCCTCCCGGCATGGAGGAGATGACTAATCAATTAAGCAGCATGTTTAAAAACTTGTCCAAAGATAAGAAGAAACCTCGAAAAGTCAAAGTAAAGCAAGCGATGAAATTGCTGACCGAAGAGGAGTCTACCAAGCGTGTTGACGCAGAAGAGTTGAAAACCAAAGCGATTGAAAACTTAGAGCAAAACGGCATCGTTTTTATTGATGAAATTGATAAAATTTGCCGGCGTTCAGAGCGCATGAGTGGTGGTGATGTTTCGAGAGAAGGCGTGCAACGTGATTTATTGCCTTTAGTTGAGGGCTGTTCGGTGAATACTAAACATGGCATGGTGCGTACCGACCATATTTTATTTATTGCTTCTGGCGCGTTCCACATGTCGAAACCGTCTGATTTAGTGCCTGAAATGCAGGGACGTTTTCCTATTCGTGTCGAGTTAAAATCGTTATCGACAGAAGATTTCAAACGCATCTTAACTGAGCCAAAAGCATCCTTAACTGAGCAATATAAAGCGTTGTTAAAAACTGAGAGTTTAAGTGTTAATTTTACAGAAGACGGCGTGTTGCGCTTGGCTGAAATTGCTTTTCAAGTGAATGAACGTCAAGAAAACATTGGCGCACGTCGATTGCACACGGTTATGGAGCGTTTGTTGGAAGAGCTTTCTTTCAATGCTTCTGATATGTCTGGCAAGCGAATCAAAGTTGACAAAAAATATGTGGATAAGCATTTAAACGCACTATTAAAAGATGAAGATTTAAGTCAATATATACTTTGATGACCAAAGTGGGCTGGGGTAAATGATGAGCCAAGATAACCTTAAAAAACAAGCTGCAGAAGCAGCTATAGAGTATGTTCAATATGATGGGGTGATTGGCGTTGGAACAGGGAGCACGGTTAATTACTTTATTGAAGCACTGGCAAGGGTAAAATCAAAAATCGACAGTGCAGTAGCCAGTTCAAAAGCAACAGCAGAAAAACTCAAATCACTTGGCATCCCTGTTGTTGATTTAAATGTTGCTGGTGAATTGTCGCTGTATGTTGATGGTGCTGATGAAATTGATGAGCACTTTCAGATGATTAAGGGCGGTGGTGGCGCACTGACCAGTGAAAAAATTTTGGCGAGCGTGGCAAAAACATTTATTTGTATCGCAGATGAATCTAAAAAAGTTGATTTGCTTGGTGCGCACCCTGTTGCTGTTGAAGTGTTGCCCGAAGCGCGTAGCGCAGTTGGCCGTGCTATTGTCAAACTGGGGGGCGATCCCGTATACCGAGAAGGGTTTGTTACCGATCATGGTAATATCATTATTGATGTTCATCATCTCAAATTAACGACACCTAAAGAGATGGAAACCGCATTAAATGCCATTCCTGGAGTCGTAGAAAATGGCATTTTTGCTTGTCGGCGCGCAGATAAACTGTTGCTAGGTACGCCAGATGGCGTGCAGACAAGCTCATCTTCAGCCTAAGCGTAATTTAGGCGAGCAGTCTTAATTCATCGATTGCTGTTTTATAATTGTCTTGAGCAAAAATAGCAGAGCCTGCCACAATGTTGGTGGCGCCAGCATCGATGACGTCGGCAACATTATCTTTGTTAATCCCACCATCTACTTGAATGACAATGTTGCGATCGGCGATTATTTTTTTTGCTTGAGTTATTTTGTCAATCACGCACGGCTTAAATGTTTGTCCAGCAAAACCAGGCTGAACTGACATTAACAACACATAGTCTATGTCTGGCAAGTATTTGGCAAGCTCGTCAATGCTGCTATCAGGGTTAAAAACTAAACCGGCGTCACAGCCGTGTTGGCGAATTAATTCAAGGTGCTGTTTGATTTCATCAGTTGCCTCATGGTGAATACCAATCATGCTTGCGCCAGCTTTTGCGAAAATAGGGATCATCTCGAGTGCAGGTTGAATCATGAGATGGACATCAAGTGGGGCAGTGATGCCTTGTTTTCGTAAGGCCGAACAAATTTGTGGGCCAAAACTCAAGTTGGGAACAAAATGATTATCCATCACATCTACATGAATCATATCAGCCCCAGCGGCGAGAACGGCGCTAGCTTCTTCGCCTAGGCAAGACATGTCAGCAGCAAGTATTGAAGCAGAAATATCAATGTGATCCATTGGTTAAAGTGTAGAGAGTTTGGGCGCGATGTCAATTGCTATGATCTAGGCTGGTGGTTTGAGCGTAATCGTGGCAAAATGCCGCCCATGATAGCGGGTCTTTGGCGACAGATTTATACCCTTCTTTTTTTGTTGGCGCTGCCATTTGTGTATTTGCGCCTATTGTGGCGCTCCAGGCGTTTACCAGCCTACCGTGAGCGCATGGGTCAGCGTTTAGGCTCCGTGGTTGTGCCTAAGCCATTTCAGCGGGGTATATGGGTGCATGCTGTCTCCTTTGGCGAGGCAATTGTTGCCACGCCCCTTGTCAAAAAGCTCAAAGCGCAATATCCACACCTGCCCATTGTGATGACATCAATGACGCCCACAGGCGCGGCACAAATACAAAAAACATTTGGTGAAGAGGTTTTTCATGTCTATGCTCCTTATGATTTGCCCTGTTGTATTAAGCGATTTTTGAGACAAGCCCAGCCATGTTTAGCAATATTTATTGAGACCGAACTGTGGCCAAATTATTTAAACTTGTTAAAAAAACACGGTATTCCAAGCATATTGGCTAATGCGCGCCTATCAGAAAAATCAGCGCGCGGTTATGGACGATTTAAGCAATTAACGATGACGATGCTAAAACAATTGAGTGCTATAGCCGTGCAAGCAAAAGCTGATGCTGATCGGTTTATCACACTTGGTGCTGATGAACAACGGTTAACGATTACAGGTAATATTAAGTTTGATGTAACCATCCCAGCTGGATTGATAGAAAAAGCCAGTGAGTTGCGTGTGCAGCTTGGGGGTAATCGATTGGTCTGGATTGCCGGCAGTACACATCAAGGAGAAGAAGCGCAAGTACTACAAGCATTCGCTAAAGTCAAAAAACAGTTTCCCAATGCATTATTATTGCTTGTTCCTCGACATCCAGATCGCTTTGAAGAAGTGATCGCATTATGCCGCTCAGAACAGTATTCAGTGATGCTTCGTAGTGAGCAAAAAGCTTGTGATGAGCAGACGGACATTTTTGTCGGCAATACTATGGGTGAAATGCTTTTGTTTTATGCTGCCTCAGACGTTGCCTTTGTGGGCGGAAGCATGATCAATAACGGCGGACACAATATGCTAGAGCCCGCGCTTTTTGCAAAACCAGTGATTAGCGGCACGAGCATGTTTAATTTTGCCAAAATTTCTGAGCTGTTAATAGATGCACACGCCATGAAGGTCGTCAATAATAGCGATCAACTTGCAGATGCAGTGCAGCATTTTTTTGCGAATAGAGAAGATGCAGAGCAATATGGAAAGCGTGCATTGCAGGTAGTTGAAAATAATCGCGGCGCGTTGGCATCGCATATGAAGTTAATTGAAGCATTGTTGGGAGGATAAGATGATTCGATCGTTGAGTTTGCTGATATTGCTAGGTTTTATTTGGGGTTCAGGTTATTCCATCGCACGTTACGCGATGACGCATGGTGTCGCGCCGCTTGGTTATGCGTTTTGGCAATCTTTAGGGCCGGCTGTCGCATTAGTTATTTTAACCATGCGTCAATGGCAGGGAAAATTGCTGAGCGTGTTGCGATTTTGGCCTTATTTTTTAATTACCGGCGTGCTCGGGATTTTTATGCCAAACACAAATATGTATTTTGCATCGCCACATTTGCCCGCAGGGATGTTGGCTGTCATTGTCAATATCGTACCGCTTATGGTGTACCCTTTGGCGTTATTGTTCAAAGAAGAAAAGTTCGATGGCTTGCGAATAACAGGTGTGCTCTGTGGTGTGTTGGGCATCATGATCATCATGCTGCCTAAGTCTGGTTTATTGGGGGGCGCTTTTAATTCTTGGATGTTTATGGCGTTATTAACTCCCTTATGTTTTGCATTGTGTGTGATTTACATCGCTAAATATCGCCCCATACATCTTGATGCGCTGATGTGTTCGGCGGGCATGTTAACGGCTTCTGCAATGTTGTTGATTCCTGTTGTGCATTGGACAGGTAGCTTTTATGCGCTGCACATGCCATTACATAAAGTTGATTGGATCATTTTGTTAGAAATTGCATTATCAAGCACAGGGTATGTCTTGTTATTTAAGCTGATCAAGATGGCTGGCCCCGTTTATTATAGTCTTGTTAGTGGTGTTGTTACGTTAACAGGATTGTTTTGGGGTAAGGTCATTTTTGGTGAATCACTAACGCCTCACATGATATTTGCAGTGTTATTTATTTTAACAGCAATTACTTTAGTGACTATTCGCCGTCGTGCATCATTAGTGATAGAGTAGTTTTATCATGCAAGAAACAACATTGTTTTTTCCCAAACATGCTCAAGCCCATCCATGGGTCGCTCCAAGTTGGCCATCCATGGCCAACAAGGGTTTGTCCAAAAACAATATCCTTTCTTGCTGATAATTTTTTTGGTATAGATAAATGAGCAAGTTGCCACATTACTTAAAACTCATGCGATTGGATAAGCCCGTTGGCTTTGTGTTGTTGATGTGGCCAGCGCTTTGGGGTTTATGGGTGGCTTCAGGTGGGTTTCCTCAAGCGCATCTGCTATTTATTTTTATCGCAGGTGTGTTTGTCACACGCTCTATGGGCTGTGTGATAAACGATATTGCAGATCGAAAATTTGATTCACGCGTTGAGCGTACTAAGCACCGACCGCTCGCTGTGGGTGCAGTTAGCCTAAAAGAGGCATTTTCACTGTTATTCGTGTTGGCGTTCATCGCATTGTTGTTAGCATTGCAGTTAAACCGGTTTACTGTGAGCTTGGCGCTCATCGCGGCTGTTTTAATTGGCTTTTATCCTTTTGTCAAACGCGTTGTTCACTGGCCTCAGTTCGTGTTAGGTGTAGTGTTTGGTGCATTTCCCGTGCTCATGGCCTTTTCGGCGGTGCAAAACCATTTGCCAATTGTTGCTTGGGTGCTGGCAACAGCGTCTTGTTGTTGGACTATTGCCTATGACACGATGTATGCCATGTCTGACAAAGAAGACGATGAAAAAATAGGCGTAAAGTCAACAGCCTTTTTATTTGGTCGTTATGTTGTTGCTTGGGTTATTGCTTTTCAAGTAGCCATGATGTTGTTGCTGATTTTGGCAGGACATTTGCTTAAACTTAATAGCGTGTTTTATGTTGGTTTATTGTTTGCTGCTTGCTTGTTTGGTTACCAAATTATGCTTATCAGGCATTATCACCGCCAACGTTGCTTGAATGCATTTCTTAACAACAAGTGGGTAGGCGCGCTCATTTTACTTGGTTTAGTGTTTGGTTTGTGACGAGGCTAGTCTAGCCAGTTTGGCATAGTTTTAACAAGAGCTTGCTGGGTTTCGCGATCCATGACTTGTTCGCCTGCAAAAATAAATGCGTCACATTCGCCATTTTTATTATGATGCGTAGCTTTTGCATTGTGCTTGTCATCCATCTCGAGAGTCCAGTTGTCATTGCTGATGTTTGGAGCCCTGCATACCCGGAGTGGGTAGTACGGTGTTTTAATGCCATACATTAAAGGTGGATAAATTACCTTGGTTTTTTCGCCAGTGATTGTTTTGGCTAAAGCCATGGCAGCATGTCGTATGGGGGCAATATGTTGAAAAAGCATGGTCTCAATTTCGGCACAGTCTCCAAGCGCGAAGATATTATCAACATTGGTTTCTAAATACTCGTTGGTGAGTATGCCTCGATTGACCTTAATGCCAGCTTGTTTTGCTAATTCAATATTGGGTTTTAAACCGATGGCAGATAGTGCTACATCAGTCTCAATAGTATCGCCATCGGCCAATTCAACCATTAACCTTTGCTTTTGTTGGCTAACCGCACTGACTGTTGAATTAAAATGGAACTGAATACCGTGTGCAGCCATTTTTTCTTGTAATGCATTGGCCAATTTTTCAGGCAATAAGGCCGGCATTGGTTGAGAATCAATCGAAACAACCTCGACTTGATAGCCAGCGCCGCAAAGATCACAAGCGAGTTCGCAGCCGACTAGGCCAGCCCCAATGATGGTTACATGCTTTTTATGTTGAATGGCTTCGTAAAAATGACGATAGTCGGTGAGCGAATTGACATGCAGGGTGTTTGCTAAATTGAGTTCATTCACTTTTGCGCCGCATGCTAAAACCAACTTGTCATAGGCAATTTGTTGCTGGGAAAGGCTAACTTTTGCTTCTTCAGGGTGGATTGCTGTCACGGAAGTCTGTGTCAGTATGGAGGCATTTAATTTTTCAGACATTTTCTCAGCTGTGGCGCTCACAAGCAGTTCGGGTGTCATTTTAAAACCAAGAGCCTTGGAAAGAGTGGGTTTATTGTAGTCAGCGCCGTCATCCTTCGTGATGATGGTTAGCTGCGCAGTTTGGCTATGTTGGCGAATCTGGCGGGCCAATTCATAACCTGCAAAACCACTGCCAATAATAACAATGTGACTCATTACATCTCACTCATTGCAAAATCAATTTTTTGGGCACCGCAGTCTGGGCATACCCAATCTTCAGGGATATCTTCCCACTTTGTGCCGGGCGCAATACCTTCTTCTGGCAAGCCTTGCGCTTCATCATAGATAAAGCCACATAACATACACTGATAGCGCTTCATTATCAAAACCCCTTGTAGATCGTTGGCTGGATGTTACTATGTTCTGTAAGTAATCACAATCGAGAGTTGGGCATGAAAGCGATTTCTGAGGCAAGTGTTCCGCCATTTTTTCGCTACAACGGCTGGATGAGCGATCAGCTGCGTGATCGAGGAGAATATGAAGTTGTTCCTCAAAAGCTTGTTGAACATTACAAGTTGCTGGCTAGCGAAGCAGCGCTGCTAGGGGTTGAGCAAGCAGCGTTAGCAGAGAAACGATGTGTCTATCTTTGTGTCAATGGTAAGCCTTGGATTTACGCAGAGACCATCATGCCATTTCAAACATTGACCGCATTTCCAGGATTACGCACTCTTGGACGAACTCCTTTGGGTGATTTTTTGAAGCAAAATGGTGCACGTCGCGGCAATATTTGCTTTTTTTCTTGTGATTCTCAAACTGATTGGTTCAAAGTTGCTTCATCGAATGTTGACCTAAGTAGTAAGGAATTATTGTTGCGACAATCAGTGTTCACTTTTTCTTCGGGTGAAAAATTATTAATTTCTGAAATGTTATTACAACCCGCTTCATTTTTTTTGTGACTTGTAACGTGCAAACTAACAACATATTTGCTTCAAAATTTTACGAAAATTTAGGGAAAAACGTTATTGCACAATACAGAAAATTAGTGCATGATGCAGCCCTAACAAAAATCTTATTAAGGTTTTTGTAGCTTGAAGATAAGCAATAAAATTTTGTTGTTTCATATCGACTTCACAGTTTAAAGGAATAAAAAACAAAACAGGGACTATGGCCGTTGGCATAGGACTTGCTAGCGGCCATTTAATTGATTGCCGATTTTTTCTAATCATGTAAACTCATCAAATGAATAAGCTTCAAACATTAAAAAAGTTACTTGAAACACGCATTTTGTTGCTAGATGGTGCAATGGGCACAATGATTCAGCAGCATCGTTTAGAAGAAAAAGATTTTCGTGGCGAACGATTTCAAGATTATCCACACGATTTAAAGGGTAACAACGATTTATTATCGCTTACGCAGCCGCATATCATCAAGGCTATTCATGAAGAATACTTGGCTGCAGGCAGCGACATCATCGAGACTAATACGTTTAATGCCAATAGTATCTCCCAAAGTGATTATCATTTGGAAGAAATTGTCTATGAGTTAAACTTTCAATCAGCAAAATTAGCTCGTGATGCAGCTGATGCATTTAGTGAAAAAACACCTGAAAAACCACGTTTTGTTGCCGGTGGCATTGGCCCCACAAACCGTACGGCATCGCTTTCACCTGATGTTAATAATCCAAGTTTACGAAATGTTAATTACAATCAGTTGGTTGAATCTTATCTTGAAGCGATTCATGGTTTAGTAGAAGGTGGTGTTGATATTTTGTTGGTCGAAACCGTTTTTGATAGTTTGAATTGTCGCGCCGCTTTGTTTGCTGTTCAACAGTATTTTGCAAAACATCATATTAAGCTCCCAGTCATGGTTTCATTTGCAATCGTTGATGCAAGCGGGCGAACCTTGTCGGGACAAACGGTTGAAGCGTTTTGGCACTCAGTCAGTCATGTCGAGTTACTTAGCATAGGCTTAAATTGTGCGCTTGGCGCGGATGATTTGCGTCCTTACATCGAAGAATTGTCAGGGCTTGCTAATACTTACACCAGCATTTATCCCAATGCAGGTTTGCCTAATGAATTTGGTGGCTATGATGACACACCTGCAAACATGGCTGTTATTTTAGAAGAATTTGCTAAATCCGGATTTATTAATATGGTGGGTGGTTGTTGTGGTACGACACCTGAGTTTATTAAGGCGTTTGCCGAACAAGTTGCTTGTCATAAACCACGTGTTATTCCAAATATTCAAACAGTGACCCATTTGAGCGGTTTGGAAGCATTAAATATCACAAAAGATCTATTATTCGTCAATGTTGGTGAGCGAACTAATGTCACAGGTTCAAAACGATTTTCTAAGCTCATTTTAAATGAAGATTATGAAACTGCTTTAGAAGTTGCTTTGAATCAAGTTGAAAATGGTGCGCAAATAATTGATGTCAACATGGATGAAGGAATGCTCGATTCCGAGCAGGCCATGACAACGTTTTTAAATTTGATTGCCACTGAGCCTGATATTGCACGTGTGCCTGTCATGATTGATTCATCAAAATGGTCGGTGATAGAAGCGGGCATGAAATGCGTTCAAGGTAAAGGCATTGTCAATTCCATCAGCCTCAAAGAAGGTGAAGCGGAATTCATTGAAAAAGCGACATTGATTAGACAGTATGGTTTTGCTGCCATTGTGATGGCATTCGACGAAGAAGGGCAAGCTGATACTGCCAAACGAAAAATTGAAATTTGTCGGCGTAGTTATGAAATACTGGTTAATCAACTTGGGTTTCCGCCAGAAGATATTATTTTTGATCCCAATATTTTTGCAGTTGCGACAGGTATTGAAGAGCATAATAACTACGCAGTCGACTTTATTGAAGCAACCCGCTGGATTAAGCAAAACTTGCCGCATGCACATATTAGCGGTGGTGTGAGCAATATTTCTTTTTCATTTCGTGGAAATAACCCAGTGCGTGAAGCGATGCATTCGGTATTTTTATATCACGCGATCAAAGCGGGCATGGACATGGGCATTGTCAACGCGGGCCAGCTCACTGTTTATGAGGATATCCCAAAAGATTTATTAGAACGAGTGGAAGACGTTATTTTAAATCGTCGTCCTGATGCCACTGAGCGTTTGTTAACCTTTGCAGATGGCTTTAAAGGTGAGGCAAAAGCGAATACACAAGATTTATCTTGGCGAGAAAAACCGGTTGAAGAGCGCCTGGGCCACGCGTTAGTTAAAGGTATCAATGCGTTTATTGAAGAAGATGTTGAAGAGGCGAGGCAGTTGGCGAAACGCCCTCTTGATGTTATTGAAGGCCCATTAATGGATGGCATGAATATCGTCGGCGATCTGTTTGGCGAAGGGAAAATGTTTCTACCACAGGTTGTGAAAAGTGCGCGTGTGATGAAGCAAGCCGTCGCATACTTGCTTCCGTATATGGAAAATGAAAAAGGAGGTCAGGTTCGCTCGAAGGGTAAAATTTTATTAGCGACAGTAAAAGGTGATGTGCACGACATTGGAAAAAATATTGTAGCGGTCGTATTGCAATGCAATAACTATGATGTGGTCAACATGGGTGTTATGATCCCCTGTGATAAAATTTTGGAGACAGCCCGCCAGGAAAAGGTTGATATCATTGGTCTAAGCGGGCTGATTACACCTTCACTTGAAGAGATGCAGCATGTTGCTGCCGAAATGCAACGTCAAGAATTTGATGTTCCACTATTAATTGGTGGAGCAACAACCTCACAAAAGCATACTGCAGTTAAGCTTTTACCGCACTACCAGCATGGCGTTATTCATGTAAAAGATGCTTCCCGTGTGGTGGGTGTGGTGAATCACTTAATGAATCCAGAAAAAAAACCAGACTATCTTGCTAAAATAAAGCAGGAGTATCAGCAATTGAGCGATGCACATCATGGCCGTCAACATTTGCTTAAGCGACTGACGTTGAGTGATGCGCGAGCTAATGCTTTCAAATATGATTGGACGAGCTGTCAACCCGTGAGACCATTGTTTTTAGGTGAAAAATATTTTGATGATTATCCGCTTGAAAAATTAAGAAATTATATTGATTGGACGCCTTTCTTTTTGGCGTGGGAGCTGGCGGGCAAATATCCTAAAATTTTTGAAGATGACGTGGTCGGTGAAGCTGCAAAAAATTTGTTTGATGAAGCGCAGCCTATCTTAAATAAGATTATCAAAGAAAAGTTGCTCACAGCACGTGCCGCTATAGCTTTTTATCCGGCCAACAGTGTGGGTGATGATGTTGAAATTTATGCAGATGATTCACGACAAACCGTGTTGGCGACCTTTCATTACTTGCGTCAGCAAACGCAAAAACGTGGCGGTAAACCTAATTTGTGCCTAGCTGATTTTATTGCGCCCAAAGCAACTGGTGTGAAGGATTATATTGGGTTGTTTGTCGTAACAGCTGGTATTGGCTGTGATGATTATTCGAATAGTTTTTCAGCGAACAACGATGAGTATAACGCAATCATGGTCCAGTCACTTGCTGATCGTTTGGCTGAAGCGTTTGCGGAGTGTATGCATGAGACGGTTAGAAAGACTTATTGGGGCTATGCAAAAGGCGAAGCCTTTGGCAATACAGCATTAATTGATGAAAAATATGTTGGTATTCGCCCCGCCCCCGGTTATCCCGCTTGTCCTGAGCACAGCGAGAAGCGCAGACTTTTTGATTTGCTTGATGCGGAAAACAAGCTTGGGATGAAGCTGACAGAAAATTTTGCCATGTGGCCTGCAGCTTCGGTCAGTGGTTTTTATTTTTCGCATCCGCAATCGCAATATTTTAATGTAGGCAAGATAGGTCAGGACCAGTTGGAAGATTATGCTAACCGATTGGGGGTTGATGTGAGTGTGGCGGCGCGACTGCTCGCAAGTAATCTTGACTAATCTAAATTTATCGACCAAAGAGAGCACCAGGTATGCAACAAACACGCTGTCAATACGTCCCTATACGCTCCATCAAAACATCCATGTTTTGATGGGTTTGTTTCATATTTGGCATTCTCTTTGAACAATTAAAAACGATATCATTTGTCCGCCAATCATTTGACAGTGTTATAGCGAATCAACATTTAAATGTTTAAGAATGCTTATGGTTGGTTCAGCTTGGTTGAGTGTGTAAAAGTGTAAACCCGGCGCGCCGAGCTTGATGAGTTTTTCACACAATTCGCTGACAACGTCGACACCAAATTTGATGAGGCTTTCTTGGTCGTTTTCATAAGCTAATAATCGTTTTTTTAGCCATAATGGTATCTCAGCGCCGCATAGTGCTGAAAAACGCAGCAGTTTTTCTAGATTAGCGATAGGCATAATGCCGGGTGTGATAGGAACATGGATGTTTGCTCGTTCACAAAGTGTTAAAAGTCGATCATAAGCGTCGATATTAAAAAAATATTGTGTGATAGCTTCATTCGCTCCGCTGTTCACTTTGTATTTGAAGTGTTGGAAGTCTACCATTGCATTCAGCGCTTGCGGGTGAAATTCTGGATAGGCGGCAACGCTGATATGAAACTTATCGTTGAATTGATGTCGTATGTAAGCGACGAGTTCATTGGCATAATTAAATTCACCCGCAGTTGCTTGTTTATCTTCAGGATAATCACCTCGTAGCACCACTAAACGCCGCACACCAAGCGATTGATACTTATCGAGTAGTTTATTAATATCATTTTTTTGCGTGCCAATACAGGAAATATGGGGCGCTGTATTCACGCCTAATGTGCTGAGTAATTCGATGGTTTCTAAGGTTTTGGATTGTACAGAGCCCGCTGCACCAAACGTTACCGAAAAATAACTGGGTTGAAATGCGCATAACAAAGCGCAAGTTTGTTCTAATTTTGCTTGTCCCACCTCTGTCTTCGGCGGAAAAAACTCAAAACTGATTTCAAGTGACATCACAGCATCCCGGTCTATACGATCTTGATTCTAAAGTGGTATAGAGCGAAAGGCAAATGTTAAGCATGATCAGTAGTGGTTGCCGCTTTTGACGTGGTAGCATCTTGTTTTTTAGGCATGGTTTGCATGACTGTCGAAACAGCGTGTTTGTAGACAAGCTGGAAGCTGTTGTCATTGCGTAGGCAAATGACAAAAGGATCAAAAGCGTGGACCAAGCCCCGCAATTGTATGCCGTTGGTTAAGAACACGGAAGTCGGCGTTTGGTTTTTCCTGAGGGCCTCTAAAAAATTGCTTTGAATAACCTGCTTGTTCGTCATAATGCTTAATTCCTATTTCTTTAATTATCGGTAGGTCTTGTTCTCGTTCAATCAATTATTTCCCGCACTTTTTATGTTGTTTTTATTGTTTGTTGTCTAGCGAGACATCTACCGTCCGGTCGGTAGGTAACAGAGTATTATGGATAACGACAAACTTTTCAAGCAGTATTTTGCGGAATTTTTGAGTAAGTTCTAGGCGAGTTTGATGTCAGATGAGTTTGTCCAAAGCCTGAACAGGTGTTGGCAACATTCATCTGCAAGTACAGGTTTTTGATAAATATTCTCAACAATCGCACAACCCTGAAGATAGCTTAAGCTATGATAGGCTATTTTTTTAGGATCACCATGAAAGTCTTTTATTGCAAAAGCTAGTTGGCTGATCCAAAGATCAGCATACTGTTGAACCTGGTTGGTAAAAACTTCTGAAGCGCTAATTAATTCAATACATAAAAATCCGAGTAGCGGTTTTTCTTGAGAAATAATCTCATTGCGAATGTTCTTAAGCAGTTGCTTTAAACGTTCTTCTTTTTCCAGGCTTGTATCGTAGACGGGTGGAAAAATATGAGCCGATACATATTTCGTGAGGTAGTCAACAACAGCGACGCCGATGAGTTCTTTGGTGGCGAAGTGATGAAAATAGCTGGACTTGGTTAATCGGCAGGCTTCGGTGATGTCGGCAATGGAAGTGCCGTAGTATCCGCGTTTTGCAAAAAGTTTAGCCGCAGCAATTATCAAAAAATCTTTAGTTGAATCTTGTGATTCTGCTGACCGATCGGTTAGAATGTCCTTTTGCATAGGTTGTCCTACAAGTTAATATTGATATAAGGGGACCATCATAAGTATGTTTTGAGGAGGTTTCAAGTTTATTTTGAGACTAAATAACGGAAAAGACCCTATGGAAGAGTTACATAAACTCTCTTTGATTGAACGCAAAGTATTACAGTTTTGCGCACGGCGAAAAGTCACTAAAGAACAGCTAACAATGAAATTCAAAAATATTCCTAAACTTCATCGTGAGCGCGCGATAGATCAGTTACAGCGATATCATTTTATTGATCTAATAAAAGTTGTAAACCCGGAGACTAATCGTCCACGCACGCTGTATTTTGCCACAGACAGTGGTAGAAAATTTCTTCAGCAGTTTGAAGAGTGGTTGTCGCATAATTGACAGTAGAGTTAATGCAAGTGGTGAAAGGCGATATGAATACCAACAAAAATTAAGAATATACCGAGTAGCTTGGTGATGATCGTTTGTATTTTTACCAATGGTTGGTTGATTTTTCCGTGCGTGAGTAGATAGCTTAGCATAATAAACCAAAGTGCGCCTAACCCAGCTAATTCAATCCCGTAAATTATTTGTGCAAACAAAGGAGTGTGTGGTTTGACGATCACAGTAAAAATAGTAATGATAAACAGTGCGCACTTAGGGTTGAGTACATTGACCAAAAACCCTTCTTTCCAGGCAGCAATATTGGCTAGTTTTTTTTGTTTCGCTTGTCTATCTTTGAGCTGTTCGTTTTTCGCCAGCAGTGCTTTTATGCCTAAATAAATAAGGTAGGCTGAGCCGACATATTTGAGTGTCAACAACAACCAAGTGGAATGTGCAATAATGATGGCAAGTCCGAGAATGCAGTAACTTGAGTGGACAATCAAGCCTGTTAAGATGCCCAGTGAAGTATAATAACCCGCTTGTCTTGAATAAGTGAGCGCATTTTTGCTCACGACGGCAAAATCCGGGCCTGGCGACATGGCGCCCAAAATAGCAATGATGGCAATAGTGAAATACTCGGTCATTTAATTTCTCGTTCCGATGCCTTTTTTAAGTAGCATAAAACAAATTAAATAAAGCACGGCAGTAAAGAGCATAATAGCCGTGAGGGCTGAAGATATGCTCACGTCCGAAATATTGAGTATGCTAAACCGAAAACAGTTGATGGTATAAACGATGGGGTTAAATAAAGAAATTTTTTGCCAAAACCATGGCAATGCAGATATAGAGTAAAACACACCGCCAAGATAAGTAAGTGGCGTTAAAACAAAACTTGGGATGAATGAAATATCATCAAATTTACGAGCATAGATGCCGTTGATGAAGCCAAGCAAGCTAAATAATGCCGTTGTCATCACTGCAACAAATAACATCAGTAAAATATGTTTGATAGCAAGATGCGTGAAAAACTCAACAATGATCGTCACACCTAGTCCAACAATTAAGCCGCGAAGGATGGCGGCACTTGTGTAGGCAAGAATAATGGTGTGATAAGACATGGGTGAAACGAGAATTTCTTCAATATGGCGTGCAAACTTAGCGCCGAATACAGTTGACGTTGCATTGCCATAAGCTGCCATGATCATTTGCATCATAATAATGCCCGGCGCAATATAATCAATGTAAGATACCCCATGTGTCATGCCGATTCGGCTACCAATGATTCGGCCAAAAATAATAAAATAAAGGGTTGAGGTAATAATGGGAGGAAATAGCGTTTGAATCCAGATGCGAAAAATTCGGGAAATTTCTTTGCGAACGAGTGTATAGTAAGCGATGAGTTGTAGATTCATGATTGCCCCTCATGAGTCAAGCGTACGAATAATTCTTCAAGGCGGTTGACTTTGTTTCGCATGCTAACAACACGGATGTGGTGTTTGTCTAACAAAGCAAAGACTTCGTTAAGATGCTTGCCACGTGTCAAATCAATTTCAAGTTTTAGTTCCCCAGTTTTTTTTACTGACAAGGGTGCTAAGTTGAGGTCTGAAGGTAATGGTTCGGCGACATCAAGCACAAAGGTTTCTTGGTCGAGGCGCTGTAATAATTTTTCCATGCCCGTGTTTTCAATAATTTTTCCTTTGTCAATAATGGCAATATTTTTGCATAAATACTCAGCTTCTTCGAGGTAGTGGGTTGTTAAAATAATCGTAATGCCAGCCTTGTTGATTTCTTTAAGAAATGTCCACATAGATCGGCGAAGTTCAATATCAACCCCCGCTGTAGGCTCATCTAAAATAAGCAGTCTAGGCTCGTGCATTAACGCACGAGCAATCATTAATCGTCGTTTCATGCCCCCTGATAAGGTTCGTGAATTGTTATTACGTTTTTCCCATAATCCGAGTTGCTTTAAATATTTCTCGGCACGCTGCTTGGCAATATGGCGGGGCACGCCATAGTATCCCGCTTGGTTAAGCACAATTTGCATAACCGTTTCAAACATATTGAAATTAAATTCTTGAGGAACAATGCCAAGATAGCTTTTGGCTTTGGCAAAGTCTTCGTCGATATCAGTGTCAAAGATCCGAACTTGCCCTGAAGTTTTTTCAACAAGCGAGCATAACACATTGATGGTTGTTGATTTGCCGGCACCGTTTGGGCCGAGCAGCGCAAAAAAGTCACCTTCATCGATGGTCAGGTCAATACCTTTAATAGCTTGAAAGCCACCCCGGTAGGTTTTGGTTAGGTTTTTGATAGATATTGCATGCATAGTGATATCTTCTAATTTATCTATGGACTTTAGCATATTAGTGTGAATAAACAAGCTGTTTGCGCCCATAGAGTTGTCAGCTAAGGCGTTGTCGGTGTTGAGGGTAAACGTAAAGCGCCAAAAAATTGATGGTAGTTTTCCTCCAAAACACGCTCAAGCCATCCATGGTCGCTTCAAATTGGCCGTCCATGGCCAATTAGGGTTTTTACGGAAAATCTACCACCAATTTTTTGGCGCCGCTTAACTAACCGCTTGACGCAGTAGCAGAGCTTGGTATGGTGGCATGATGAAATATTTTATATCCACATGTGCGTTGTGTTTTTTGATTAAGCTCGGGCTAGCCGCCAATTTTTTGCCGGATGCAACTTACCAGGTGTGCTTTACTCCAGCGTCACATTGTCGTGTCGATATTGTGGGGCAAATTCGTCAAGCGAAACAGTCCATTTATGTTCAGGCATATACATTTAGTTCTTGGAAGCTGGCTGATGCATTAGTCTCGGCGAAAAGGCGGGGCGTTGATGTTAAGCTTATTTTGGATATTTCAAATCTGCAGTCACCCAAAGCAAATAAACAGCTTATTCGCTACTTAAAATCAAATCTCCCCATATGGATTGACAACAAAGTTAGTATCGCCCATAACAAGGTGATGATTTTTGATGGAAAAACCGTGCTAACTGGCTCATATAATTTTACCAACGCTGCAGAATATTATAATGCTGAAAACGTGTTAATTATTCACGATGCAAACTTGGCACAACAATATTTAAAAAATTGGCAGCGTCGTCAGTCAGTGTCATACCGTTTGTATTAGTTGCTGAGATAGAGGGGCTGTTGCAAGCTGAATTTAGGCGAGCAATAACGAGGAAAAAATGAGCGAAAAACGAGAGTTTATACCAAATAAATGACCGTTTTGAGCGAGTTTTTGACAAAGTTAGTGCCGTATAAATTCAGCTTGCAACAGCCCTTAAATTGGCGCTAGGATAGTAGCATGACACTTCAGATTTGGAGGCTAACATGTCTAATTTGCAGAACAATGAGTTAACATTTAGTGGATGGCAGGCTTTGTTGGGTTTTGGTGCCACACTGTTATTGGCATTGCTTGTGGCTATTCCATACCTGTATAAAATTCTATAATTCTTCTCGACCCGCAAGAGCATGCATCAGTGTGCCACCGTCGACGTATTCGAGCTCACCGCCTAGCGGTACGCCATGTGCGATGCGAGTGGCTCTAATTTTTAATTTTTTCAGTAAATTTGCAATGTAATGGGCGGTAGCCTCACCTTCGACTGTTGGGTTGGTGGCTAAAATCACTTCTTTTACAGGGTTATCTTGAGCAAGCCGTTGATGCAGTTTATCGAGGCCTAAATCTTCGGGGCCAATACCATCGAGTGGCGAGAGATGCCCCATTAATACAAAATAGCGGCCGCGGTAACTACCCGTTTGCTCAATAGCCAATACATCAGCCGGGGATTCAACTATACACAGCAGGCTTTCGTCGCGTTGGGCATGCGTACAGATGCGACAGAGTGCCTCTTCACTAAATGTGCGGCAAAGTTTGCAATGTCCAACCTGAGAAATAGCTTGTGCCAAATGTTCAGCAAGCTTAAGGCCATTATCGCGTTGGCGTTCTAGCAGGTGAAAAGCCATGCGCTGCGCTGATTTCTGGCCTACACCAGGTAAGCAGCGCAACGATTCAATGAGTTGATTGAGTAGGGGGCTAAAAGCCATGTGGTCATAAATCCTTCTAACGCAATAATCTAAGCGATTATTGTCCACCTTTCATGAGTTCATCAAAGCCTTCAGGCATTTTAAAACCTTTGGCAATTTCTAGCATTTTACCTTTTGTACCTTCTTCAACCTTTTTAACAGCGTCATTAATCGCAGCGGCCACAAGGTCCTCAAGCATCTCTTCTTCTTCGCCCATGAGGGTGGGTGAAATTTCAACTTTTTCAGCATAGTGTGCGCCATTCATGGTGACTTTTACTAGACCACCACCGGCTTGACCAGTCACACGAAGCTCGGCAATTTGCTTTTGTGCATTTTGCATTTGCTCCTGCATTTCTTTGGCTTTTTGCATGAGATTGTTCATATCGGGCATGTCTGACATAAGTATCTTCCTCGAGTTTTTATTGGTTGAAATCCTGATTTTAGACGAACAATGTGCAATTTACAACCATTTTAGTCGTCAATCGCGCGTGCATTTTCAATGCTGGCATTAAATACGTCCATGAGGTTTTGCACGGTTTTGTCGCTTTCAATGCGTTGGCGCGCCGCTTGTGCGTTGGCGTTGTCTTCTGCTTGTTGTTGTTCCGCAGGTGTTTGTGATTGAGGGCGATCGATAATAATCTTAAGTGTCACTTGTTTGCCAAGGCGTTCGTTGATGGCGTCATTTAAGCGCTGACGCTGCTTGTCGTTAAGCATTGCCGCGTGTTGAGGTGCAACAGCAAGGTTGATGGTATCGTTTTCCCATTGACGCAGCTCACAGTTGTTAGCAAGCGCCTGAGTGAGTCCCGATAGCGTTAGCTGTTTAACAAGCTCGTTCCAATTGTTATTGACCGCTGTTTTTTTTACAGGCGTTTTAATGGTTTTTGCAACCGGTGTTGTTGATGCTGTTGTCGATGTGGTTGTTGGTCCATCCACTTTTTCAAAAGCCAGCATGCGCAACAACGTCATTTCGAAACCTGATTTTGCATCGAGAGCATAAGGCAAATCGCGTTTGCCAACCAGTGCAATTTGATAAAACAGTTGAATATCTTCAGGCGAGAATTGATCTGAAAATTGCTTGGCAAGTTCATGTTGAGTGACATCTGGCAATTGTTGTGCAAGTGCAATGTGATGCAGTGTGCTGATAAGTTCATCAAGTACTTGATAAAAATCGCTCGCTTGTTCTGCTAATGTTTGTGTGATCGCTAATAATTGCTGACCGTTTTTTTCGGCTAATGCTATCAGCATGTCTTGTAAATAGCGTTGTTCGATTGTGCCAAGCATGTCAGAGACATCAGTTTCATTAACTTGTCCATCACCAAACGCAATGGCCTGATCGAGCAAACTCAACGCATCACGCATACTGCCCTTTGCCGCCCGCGCAATTTGCAACAAGGCATTTGTGTCGTGTTTGATTTTTTCTTCGTTGAGAATGTGCGACAGCTGTTGAGTGATTAAATCGTTAGATAACGCTTTTAAATGAAATTGTAAGCAACGTGATAATACTGTCACAGGCAGTTTTTGTGGATCAGTAGTGGCGAGTAAAAATTTGACATGTGGTGGTGGTTCTTCGAGGGTTTTTAAAAGCGCATTAAAACTATGCCCTGATAGCATGTGTACTTCATCGATTAAATAAATTTTAAATCGACCACTTGTTGGCGCATATTGCACGTTATCGAGCAGTTCACGTGTGTCTTCTACTTTAGTGCGTGATGCTGCATCGACTTCAATCAAATCGACAAATCGGCCTTGGTCGATAGCCGTACAAGCGCTGCACTGATTGCATGGTTTGCTGGTGATGCCCGTTTCGCAGTTTAAGCATTTGGCAAGGATACGTGCGACAGTGGTTTTGCCAATACCGCGAGTGCCAGTGAACAGATAAGCGTGATGAAGCCGGTTTTGCTCAAGCGCGTTTGTTAGGGCGCGTAATACGTGGTTTTGCCCAACCATTTCGTCAAAATTACGTGGACGCCATTTACGGGCGAGAACTTGGTAGCTCATCTCTAAGAATCCTTGTGCAGTAAAAGGCCAAATCAGCCTGACCTCAGCACACGCAAACATTGATACCGTTGCTTCCTTCCGGACCTGGCGGGGTTCTCATTGCCGCATTGCGAGGGGGCCAATCTGACCAAGGCTCACCTTACCCAGTGCGCTTGTGAATTTCAAGTGGCTTTTTTAATCTGGCGGAGAGAGCGGGATGGACTCGCGCCATCCGTGGCGCTCGGGCGTTGCCCGCGCTAAAGCGCGCCCAAAATGGCAATCCTGCCATTTTGTCGAACCCGCTTACGGGTTCTCATCCTCGCTCTCACCAGCATAAAAAAACCATCTTGCGATGGTTCTTTAATTTGGCGGAGAGAGCGGGATTCGAACCCGCGATACGCGGTTAGCGTATACACACTTTCCAGGCGTGCGCCTTCAGCCACTCGGCCATCTCTCCGGTCATTGCTACTTCATTTTACTTTAAAAAAACCCTTGTATTTCATACTCAAGGCGCTCATGAATTTTTCAATAATCGTTCTGCCATCCCTGGCGCAACATCAGTGTCTTTTATCGGCCCCTGCCTGGACTCGCAAAGCTGCCTATTCGTCGCTTTGCTTCCCTGTCCAGGCGTTCGTATTGCGCCTTAACGCGCAACACTCACCCACTCGGCCATCTCTCCGGTCATTGTTACTTCATTTTACTTTAAAAAAACCCTTGTATTTCATACTCAAGGCGCTCGACTCCTGTCTCGGTCATTGTTACTACTCGAGCGGGTGCTATGCTACCACTTCTTCGGTGGGATTTTTAGCAGTTGAAGGCTGAATTTCAGCGAAATAGGGCAGTAATTCACGTGTTAAGTTATGCAAGCTTTCGGCCATAATGAGGAAGTTGGCGTCAAAGCGCTGAGCGTCTGATTCGGCATTAATTTCTTTTGCTGCTTCGATTAATTCATCTTGGTACTTGATGGAGCGTAAGGTTAAATCGTCATGCAAAGCAAACGCAATTTGTTGTTGCCAAGATAGCGTGAGTTGTTTAACGGCACAGCCTTCCGATAATAGTGTTTGAATGCTCTTGGCAGACAAATCTTGTTGTTGGCAGCGCACAACGCGTTGTTGGTAGTTGGGGTCTTGTAAAACAGCATTTTTTTCAATAATTAAACTGTTGGGGTGATTGTTGTTCATTAGCCAGCTTGTCAATATAGGCATGATTGACTTGAAAGCAATGTTTTTTGCTTCAATATTTTTTATTGAACGATGAAAAAGCGTTAAGAAGCTTTCTAGTTTTTTCTCTTGCGTCGTGTTAACGATTAGCAATTGTTGCTTAACATCAATCATGGCATGTACGCGAGAAAACTTACTAAATGCTTTCGGCAAAAGACTGTGACGTATTTCTTCGTTGAGCTGCTGTTTTTCTTTTGTGCGCACCTTCCTGTCTTCATTAATTTCAATTTCACGAATTTTTTCTTTTACTGCTTGCCTAACAACGGTCATTGGCAGAATTTTTTCTTCAAATTGTAGGCAAAATAACAGGTATCCAGGGATGTGGTGAACGAGTGGCTCGCCACCCTCATGATAAATCGGGCCAATCCAGCCTTGTGTGATAGCAAAGGAAGGAGGGCAGGGCTCAAAAGCAAAATCGCTAAGCAGGTCGCTTAGCGATTCAGGCCCATCAAGTTTGTTTGACAATTGGTAAAACTTGGCTTGTCTAAACCACATATTGTTTTTTCCTTATTGTTTTAGTTGTCTTTTGCTGTTTCTAAATATTTCTCTAATTCTTTTGCGATGATCTGATGAGTCACATCCGACGGATGAATTGCATCAGCAAACATGTAGTGCTCTGAGTCAGGTACATGATTTAAGCATTTTAGTGATCCATAGAAATCACCTTTACAGGCTTCATCGGTGACATCGTTGATCATTAAATTATCCAAAGTATAACTACCTTTCTCTTTTACCGTTTTGATGATGTTGTCCATCATATCAAAAGGGTTGTAAAACATCACGGGAATTTTTTTGCCGTCAGCGTCTTCCAGTGTGTCAAGGCCTTGGCTTAGCTGATCATTGTACCACAATGCAACAGCGCTAACGATTTCAGCTAGGGACTTATTGCCGAGTGTGGCTTTGATCACAAGGGGTGTTTGGCCGATATCAGGCATACCAATGACAAGAATGTGTCTGGCCCCATCATTGTAAAGTTTTTTCACCATTTTTAGGTTGTCATCAATTGCTTCTTGAGCTGCTGCAACAATTTTTTCAGGATCAAGTGTTCTAGTGGCGTACGAGATGTTGTTCACGCCAGCCCAGATGATATAAAGCATTTCAGGATCTGGGTGGTGCCCAACTGAATCTAAGAAATGATCGACCTGTCTTTCTACCGAGGGAGCGATAAAATGTTGGGCAATGACAGTGACATTTACATTCGTTGTTGCGCCGCCGGCTGCCCAGTCTCTGCCAACAGACTGATCGGTTTTCTTGACATAATCATCCCCCTCGCCAAATAACGTTGAGTTATTTGTTGATTCAGGGTGCCCAAGGGTTTTTGCTAAATAATAAGCCCAAACATGCCCGCCAGGGGTGGTGTAAGTCGGTGCTTTGCCTTCTGGCAAAAAACCTGCTGGTGAATTGTTCATGTAGCCCATGTCACTCAAGCTGTCACCAAAAATGACGATTCGGTTGACTACATTGAGCTGTAGCCCATAACTCGTAAAGCTGAAAATGGACGCGCCAATAAAAACAATGGATTGAATAATAATTTTGAGCTTCATTGAAAAATTCTCCTTCAAGGGGTTAGTCCTAGTCACTGAGTATAGTTTGAAAGTGATCAATGGCAAGAAAATACTTGAAAAAAATGGCGCAAAAAGAACTTGGATGATTTGGTTGTTTTTGCCAATTAAAAACAACTGATCAGTTGTGGATACAGCAAAAACAGAACGGGAAGTTTGTTAATTTGATGAGATAGATTATAATGGGCGCAAACGACCAGCAAAAGGATGCATCGGTGAATGGTATCAAATTAATTTGTACAGTTTTACTAGTCGCGCTATCAACAGCGGTGGGTGCCGAGATCACAGTTCGGCCAATGGTGATATACTTTAAAGCTAATGGCTCTCCTTACAAGGACATATTAATCCGCAACCAAAGTGATTCGCCAGCTTATGTGGATATTCAAGCAGCAAGATTAGTGAACCCAGGCGTGCCACAGGTAAACATTCAAACCGCCCACAACCCAAGAGATTTGGGCTTGTTGGTCACCCCCATTCG
The DNA here is from genome assembly GCA_002707695.1 of Legionellaceae bacterium. Taxonomy (GTDB): domain Bacteria; phylum Pseudomonadota; class Gammaproteobacteria; order UBA12402; family UBA12402. The sequence goes on along the minus strand of PANR01000020.1, from coordinate 2,175 downwards.
TAGCAAACTTGACGCCAGGCAAGGTAAAAGTGTGCGAGTTTCCATATTGCAGCCACCTGGAGATAAGGAGCGGGATTATCGTTTGTGGGTGCGGCCATTACCGAGCAGGTTGACCCCAACTGGCGACAAGCCAACCTCACCTCAAATGTATCTGCAAGTATTAACGGCTTATTATGTTTATGTGCATGTGTTGCCAGTAAAGCCTGTGAGTAAGGTAACTATCAAACGGCAGGGAAAGCATATTGTGCTAGAAAATGTTGGTAATGTGCTGGTCGAGTTGCGAAACGGCAAGCAATGTAAAGCAAAAGGGCAATGTGAGTTATTGCCCAAAAAAACTTTGTATCCCAAATCAACTTGGCAGTTGACGGGAAAGGTTGACTTCCCTGCAACGTTCGATGTGTATGTTGACCAACGTTTCGTTGAAACAATTCGCTCATCATAACGTATTATTTGCAAACGGTTTTCTCTTGGTAATGATAGTCTGCACTTGCTTGTTGATTCGGTAAATTAATGATGCAGCGAGTTTTTCCTCCTTCGTTTACCACAAGTTGTTTGGCGCCAATGGGGGTTTCAATGTGTACCAAACCTTCGTCGTTGGTCAATGCTGTTTTTCCATTGATGCTAAGCTCGGTGTTTTTAATGGGGTTACCACTGCCATCAACAAGTGTAGTAATAAAGCTATATTGAGGCTCTGCTTTCCATTGCAAATATTTCACACCGCTTTGATAAAGTGTCACAGTTTTTGAGTGTTGGTCATAGTGATAGAAGATTTTAGCGAGCGAATGAATGCTAATTCGGTACTGATGATAAGGTGTCACGTAAATAAATGTAGGTTCGTTGGCATTAACAACTTGTACGGGTTCATCATTTATAAAAACCTCGAATTTGTCGGCACTGTTCGGACTTTCTACATCAATGAGCAGGCCTGTGTCACCTTTTGATGTGTTTTCGAATCCAAAGTCATTTTCAGCAATCACCAGGCTTGTGTTGAATTTTCCATTATATTGTGTGTTGTTTTTTCCGGCTCGCGTTTTCAATAGATTTCTTGTGACATCGAGACCAAATAAGAAATCATGGTTGCTTAAATAGCTGGTGCCAACCAATTGTTGGTATCGAGAAGCGTTGGTGCCAGAGAAACCAAGTTTAGCGTGGTAAGAGCCAGCGACTTTTTTATTCCACAAGTTGTTGAGTTTCACATAGGCGGATTGCGTGTCATGTTCACCTTGAGCATTGGGCTGATCAAGATTTTCTTGCTGTACGTTACCTGTGAGTGTGTGAGTCCAATTGTCGTGTTTGAATGTGACGCTCAGATTTAAGAATGCAATCTTGTCGCCATTACTATAACTGAGTGATGTTAACGTGTTGATGCCAATGAATGAATTGCTGTACAACGGATAGTTCATGGTTAAGTTATAATTGCGTTGATAGGGTTGATTAAACTGTTGGGTGACATCGGCGCTAGCATTTATTTTGGCCTTCCCAAGTGGAAAGTTAAGAAAAGAGTCAAGTGAGTTTTTATTCGGACTCACCAGATTGAATGATTTAGGTATGTCATTCGCTTGATTGTTTGTTTCTTGACGCTCAAAAAAATCACCCCAAATATGGCTAGCATTAATGCCAGCAGTTAACTTTTTCCATTGAGTGCTATAACCTAATCCTGTGCCATAATCATGTTTGCTCGTTAGAAATGCTGATAATGTGATTTCTTGCTGCTGCTTCAGCCAGGTGAGATCAGTTTCCGATGCGCTTAAAATGGGGCTGGTCATTAGATTTTCTCCTAATGCCCAGGTTGGGTTAAGTCGAATGCTGCCGCCGCCTTGTGCAAATACAACCCGCGAATATTCTTGCAGGAGTGGGTATTTGTCCATGTTGCTTTCAACTTTTCCTAAATAGCCCGCATCGATATAATATTGAGGTTGTCCGATGGGTGGAAAGGAAGCGTTTTTAGAATAGAATCGCGTAATTTGTTGAACGCTGTTATTAACACCGGTAATTTTTATGGTGACATCGTACGATCCTCCAGGAAACGAGCTGGTATCTAAAAAATGATTGCCAGGCGTGTAGCGTCCCGAATAAATAAGACGGCCACCTTTAAACACTTCAACTAAGCTCGGTGTGGAAATGAAAATTGAAATGGGTGTGCCACGAACACCGCTTAAATTTTTAATTTGATTT
>PANR01000019.1 GCA_002707695.1 Legionellaceae bacterium | reverse complement strand
GCTTGTGGGTGATTCTATAAGTACTCACAGGTTGCTTGGCCAATTATCTATCACTGCTTCATGATTGCTTAATATACCCTTAAGGTTTTAAGCTTATAGTTGATGGCGCGTTTGGGAGTTTGTGCATTGTGCACGAGAAACAGGAGGGCGTGCTTATGTTACCAGAATTAGTAAATGTTGGTAGAGGTAGCTCTGGAAGAATCTTGCATTCAATGAGAAATGGCTTGAGGCATCAAGTCAGGCGCTATGCAGCGAACGGCAATGGTGGCGAGCAGCTTAGCGAAGTTGCTGAAAGTGTTCACGTTGCTAGTCGTGTAAGTAACGTTGAGCAAGATGTGCGGCATTTACAGAGAAATACCGATGGAAAGTTTGAACAAATGCAGGCAAGCATTGACAGGAGATTTGAGCAAGTCGACAGGAGATTTGAGCAAGTCGATAGGAGATTCGAGCATTTGGAGGGGGTTGTTAAAAATTCAGTAGAAGGATTGCGACAAGAGATGCGAGCCGATGCCAGAGAGGCTAGAACAACTTCACGGTGGTTAATTGGCCTTGGCGTTGGCGTTGCTCTAGGGGTTGCGCGACTGTCATTGTTCCCACCTCAGTCACAGCAGATCGGAAATATTGATAGGCCGACAGAACGGCCAGGAGTCAGTCATTAAATAGAATGCTTTTTTAGTGAATGGTGGAGGCGGCGGGAATTATTCGGCACATCCATGTGCCTCACCTGCGCGCTTCGCCGCAGGCTGCCCTTCGGGCATTCAACATTGTTCCAGACAATGTTGTGAACCCGCTACGCGGTTTCGAGTTCCAATCTGCCAAACTAAATAAAAAAACACCCTAAAGGGTGCTTTTTTATTTAGTGGTGGAGGCGGCGGGAATTGAACCCGCGTCCGCAAATCCGCTACCGTTGGTACTACATGTTTAGTCTGGTCTTTTGTTTAACGCATCTTGCTCCGACCGACAGGATCAATCTGCGTGAGTCTAGCTAGTTTTAATCGATAGCCGCTAGACATGCTATCGACGAGCTTGCTGAAAATGACCATTGAAGTGACCTCGCAAGCTAGATCAGTCAATGGGAAGTGCCGGGTTTTTACGCCTCGGCTCGGGTTATACTACTGCGGTTTAGACAACAGCACTATCCGCTTCAAAGTTAGCATCATTTGCAACTATAAGTTTGCAGCTTTATTTACGAGGGTAGCTACCTCCTCGACATGCACCTCGGGCTTTGTAACCCGCGTCGAAGCCAGGTCACCCCCAAAGAGGACAGTATTTTAGCATTTTTGGTGGGAATTTGCTACTTTCTTATAGGCTATTGCTTCAAGATTCGCTGTTTTTGCCGTTGCCAATCACGCTCTTTTACAGCAGCGCGTTTATCATGTTGTTTTTTACCTTTTGCCAAGCCAATTTCGCATTTTGCTCGGCCACGTCGCCAATACATTTTTAAGGGCACTATCGTGTAACCTGCACGTTCAGTTAACCCAATGAGTCTATTAATTTCTTTGCGATGCAAGAGCAATTTGCGGTTGCGGGTTGGGTCGGCATTGACGTGCGTTGAGGCAGATGTCAACGGAGTCAGGTGGGCGCCAAAGAGCCAAGCTTCACCATGTTTAACAAATACGTAACTTTCATTAAGTTGCAAGCGACCTGCTCGCAAGCTTTTGACTTCCCAACCTTCTAGGGCGAGTCCGGCTTCGAGGCGCTCTTCAATGAAATACTCATGCGTCGCCTTGCGGTTGACGGCAATGGTATCTGGTGATGTTTTCTTTACTTTACCCATTGCGCAAGTTTAGTCGTTTTTACTTGCAAATGCATGGTCAAATCGGTAATTTTCAGTCTTTATGACCACTTTGCATCGTACAGCCTTAGTGCCTTATCAGCCCAAACAGATGTTTGCGCTGGTGAATCAAATTGAGCACTATCCCGAATTTTTGCCCTGGTGCCATGGCACCACAGTGACTTCACGTACGGAGAGTGAGGTTATTGCGACCATTGAGGTGGCAGCAAAGGGTATTCATAAACAATTCACCACACGCAATGTTTTGCAGCCAGATAGTCGCATGGAGATGCATTTGGTTGAAGGCCCATTCCGTGAATTTTTAGCAACCTGGCAGTTTGAGCCTATTGGTGATGCAGGTTGTAAAGTGATGCTAGATATGTCGTTTGAATTTTCAAATAAAATCATGTCGATGTTGTTGGGTACGGTTTTTAATCGTGCAGTGAACTCGATGATCGAGGCCTTTACCAAGCGTGCAGCGGAGGTCTATGGCTCATGATTCGCATTGAAGTTGTCTATGCAAGTCCAGAAAAGCAATCCATGTTGTCTGTTAATGTGTTGCCAAACTCCACTGTTGAAGATGCAATTATTGCTTCTAACATTATCAATATATTTCCTGAAATTGATTTGCAAACAAACGCGGTAGGTATTTTTGGAAAAAGAGCGGCGCTAACAACTCGGCTAAAAGATAAAGATCGTGTTGAGATTTATCGACCGTTGTTGATCGATCCGATGGAGGCAAGGCGATTGCGAGCGAAGAAAAATAAATAATTACAAATTAACCCCAAAGTCATCCAAATAATTTTCAATCTTATTTAATAGTTCTTTGTTTTGTGTTTGGTTAAACACATCGAGGTAGGCTTTTAATATGTAGCAATATTTTGGTTGGGTGATAATGGGTAAAATGCGTTTGGCGCGGTCAAAGTCTTTTAAGTCTTCGTAGCGACATTGCTGAATAAATATAGACGTTAACATGGCGGCTTTAGACAGTTTGTGCAAGTCGTTAGCTTCGTGGAAGTTGTCAATACAAAAATCAAGCGAGCGATCACGATCCCACTGTTGCCATTCATCATAAATTAAAAATGCTTTTTTTTGGGCTTGTTTAAAATTTTCTAGCGAGGTTTGCGGGCTATTTTTAACAAATAGCAAAAAGACTGAGGCCAGTAATGCTGCTTCAATGTTTGCCCATGAACAGTTGCCACTAGTTTGCGGCGATAGAGGTAATGTCATGATAGTTTTTAAATTAAGCAGTTTGTCAAATTCTTGTGTGACAAATTCACGGCTGAGTGGGCGGTACATCAGTTCAGTGAGAAATCGTTTTGACATCACCTTGTTGGGACCCATTCGTGAAATAATCACAGTACCATGTGCTTTGCCGTATTCCCCTCGATCACACCGAACCAACAGATCACCATATTTGATAAGAGAGATAGCATGCCCCTCGTAGGCAACAGGAATCACTAATAAGTCTTTGTCGAGTAAGCTGTAAATCTGACGTTCATGTTCGTTGGTATTGATTTTGTAATGTTGGTATTTAATGAGTTCCGCTGCATTGTTTAGTGAAGCAATGGCCTCTTTGATTTCGGGGAAATACTCGCGCAGTGTTCGTGCTTGAAAATTGTTAATAAAATCTTGTAGTGAATGCAGCAAGAATGCGAGGCTTGACTCAATATAAAAACCTTCATAATCAATTTCAATTAATTCATCTTTTGGGTTAACAATGTCAACTCGGCCGCGCAATAAAAATCGATGTGCTAGCAATTTTGCATTTATAAAATCCTGCGCAAAATTCAGGCTCGCCCCTTTTTCTTTTAACAACGTCACCAAGCGCGTTTGTTTTCTTAAAAAAGGCATGACAAGCACTGGTTGCCCAGCGCTGCTATAAGCATTTGGATTGGCTCCATGCTTTAGTAAAAGTTGTGTGAGTTCAAGATTGTTATTATCAGTTGACCAATGAAGTGCTGTTCGGCCGGTAAGATCGGGAAAATCAATGCTTGCACCAGCCTTTAGTATTAATTCAGCTTTTTCAGTACTATCGACAATCGCTGCTTCAATGAGCGGTGTGTAGCCGTATTCGTCGATGACATCAAGGTCTTGTTCATGCTGTAAAAATTGGCTGAGTTGCTCGGGTGTCTCGTAAAGGATGCTGTTGGCAAGCGAGGGTTTGAGCATAAAAATTAATAAGGTCTAGGTGAGGTAACGCTGGGTGTTGAGCGATTGCGGTGCGTATTTTTGTGCGTGTTGTCGAGTGTGGGTGTTTTTTCCGGATCCAGTTTGTTTGCATTGTGTTCTGAGTCGGAGTTTTCAGCTGCATTAGCGCTGATATTTTCAGGCACGCCTGAAAAGTATTGAGATTGAGAAATGATAGGATGACGCTGTAACCCACTGCCGCCACTGCCACCTTCATCTTCATCAGGGCGACGTTGACCCATGCTGCCCATGCCTAATCGCAAGTGGCCAATAGACACATCTTGCTCAGCGGTGCGAAGCTCTGCTGTTTTGATCGGGCTGTCGGCAGGTTGTGACACGCGTAAAACTCCTCCTACATTGATGTCAGCATTTTACCTAAAAAATGGGCAAATCGCAATATTTTGGTGCCAATGTTGGGGTTACATCTTTTGCTGAATGTTAACTAACTTGTTGTTTTTAAAGGTTAAAATGAGTTTTTTCTCGGATAGTTTGGCTTTTCCAGGCTTCATGGTGTAGACATAGCTCTCAACGCCACCTGCAAAAGCATCGCGCAACACAGGTCGCCCGCCCATGATTTTACTGGTTTGTTCCTGGGTCATGCCGAGATGAAGTTGTGAGACCATATCCTTGGTGATGACATTTCCTTGCTGGATGTCGGGTTTATAAGGAGTAAATAAGCTACAAGCTGAGAGCAAACATGCCAATGTGATAATAATAATTCGCACTGTCGGTCACCTTCTGGTTTCTATATAATCCGCAGATAATACTGAAGTGTAAAAGGGAAAGCAAACGACTATGAGAGATCAAGAGTTGCGCAATGTCGGGCTAAAGGTCACAACGCCTCGCATGAGAATTCTGCAATTGTTGGAAGAAAGTGGTGAGCATCACATTAGTGCAGAGGCGCTTTATCAGCGATTAAAAGCAGCGGGTGAGGATGTCGGTTTGGCGACGGTCTATCGAGTGCTCACGCAATTTGAAGAGGCCGGTTTGGTGATTCGCCATCATTTTGATGCGGATCACGCGGTATTTGAGCTGGATCATGGCGAGCATCATGATCATTTAGTTTGTGTGCGTTGTGGTAAAGTGATTGAATTTGTTGATGAGGTTATTGAGGCACATCAGGCAACAATAGCTAAACGATTTCAATTCGAAATGACCGACCACAATCTTAACATCTACGGCATTTGTGAGCACTGTCAACACTAGCCATTTTTATTTTATGTATTGATAAATAAACGCTGCAAGAATCTTGTGGGTTTTGGTTGTTGGGTGGATGGCTCCCCAAAATAAATATTCATTAGGGTTGTCGCAGATTTTACCCGTTTTTGCATTAAAGCAAGCTTGCGTGGTGTTGCTAAAGCCATATTGCTTGGGGTTGTTAAGCATCGCAAGAAATACTTTGTTGATATCAACATAGGTAATGTTAACGTGCAGTTTTTGTTTTACGTCGTTGAGCGTTTTTTCTAATGTTTGGTTATTGGCATGAGTTAGCGCGCTAAGCTCAACGGGAACTTTAGGGTTCTGTTGGCCGGCCATACGTGAACGCGGCGTTTTGCCTAAATCAGGCATGTTAATAACCATAAAATGTTGTGCATTGGCTCGGTTGGCAAGTAAGCCAATTGCTTCGGCTGTGTCAACTGACACTTGTCTGATTTGTGATTTAATATTTTTGCTATCACTCGCAAGATAGTTGTTGGCACCTATCCAAATGATGTAAAGCGTTTGCTTATTGTTTAGATTTTTGTTGATACTGCTTTTTAAAAACAAACTGACTTCATTAAGCAGCCCAGGATATTTTACGCCTTTAGGCGCGTTACCATTTTCAGTGTTGCCAAACCCTGATTCGGCACCCCCGTAAGCAAAATTAATTAGCGAACTCGTGGGTAGGTTAAGCATGGGTGCAAGATATTCATCCCACACTAAGCCGTTTGAAAATCGTCCGTTAAACCAGTTTTTTGGATTAGGAATGGCCCCGCCTTGTTGATGATACGTCATAGCATAAAGATTACCGTTGTCAGATAGGCTGTCACCAAAAATGACAATGTTACGATAAACCGTTTGCGAAAATGTAGGGGTAATAAGAAATAAACCAAGCGATAAAAGGAGTAGGCGGGTTAGTTTCATTTGATGACCTCAATCCATTGGAAAAATCAGCTTGAATCATCATGACATAATAAAGAGACTGATGTCAATATTGGGCGCTATTCTAGCATTTCTGCAGCATGCGCGAGGGTTTGTTCCGTAATGGTTTTTCCACCGATCATGCGAGCAATTTCTTGCAAGCGTTGTTCATTGTTTAGCATGCTTACATTAACAGTCGTGCTGTTTTTGCCGTGTTGTTTGCTAATTTGCAAATGTTGCTGACCTTGACCAGCAACTTGTCCAAGATGCGTGATGACAAGGAGTTGCGTGTGTTTAGCGAGTTTTTTAAGTAACTCACCCACGATCTCAGCTGTTGCCCCACCGATGCCCACGTCAACCTCATCAAAAATGATGGTTGGCGTGGTGTATTTTTCAGCGAGAATCACCTGTATGCCTAAGCTGACGCGCGAAAGTTCGCCGCCAGAAGCAACTTTTGCTAAAGGTTGGGGTGGTTGACTAGGGTTTGTGCTTATCAGGAATTCAACATGTTCCAAGCCATGCGCTGTTAATTTTTCAGTTGGAGTCAATTGCGCTTCGAAAATGGCTTGACGCATACCTAGTCGGTTGAGTTGTTTAATAATATTGTTGCCTATTGTCTCTGCAGATTGTTTTCGTGCTTTCGATAGCCTTTGCGCGATAGTTTGATAGTCTTTTTCAAGCGCAGTAATTTTTTGTTTTAATGCCTCGATATGTTCATCACTGTTTTCTAGTGTCGATAATTCTTGATGAAGGTTTTCATGCAGCTTGGGTAGCTCATGGGGTTTAACTTGATGTTTGCGCGCTACATCATAAATTTTCCCTAATCGTGTTTCGATAAGTTGTAGTTGATCAGGATCAGCTTGCATTTTGTCTAGAAAGTCTTGTAGTTCTCCGGTTGCTTCTTCTAATTGAATGGCAGCGTTGTTAAATAATTCAGCCGAAGCTTTAATGTGCTGGTCGAAGTCATGATAGTTTGATAAATGTTGGGAGGCTTGATTGATTAGCGTGAGCGCAGAAGTTTCGTCTTCTGAAGAGATGGATAAAGCTGCATTGCAAGCTTCGATAAGTTGTTGCGCATTCGCCAATTTTTTGTGATCACGCTCGAGTTGTTCAAGCTCATCATTGCTTACATTAATTTCATCAAGTTCTTTTAGTTGATATTTTAAAAACTCAATGCGTTGTGTTGATTCAAGGTGAGTGTTTTGTAACTTGCTGAGTTGCGTTTGTGCAGATTGCCATGATTGGAATATACGCGAGATTTCTCGAGCAGTTTTTTGTTGCTCTGCGTAAGCATCTAACATGTCGCGTTGCGTGGATTTGTTAAATAACGTTTGTTGTTCATGTTGACCATGAATGTCGACTAGCAGCTCTCCCAGCGCTTTAACACGTTGCAAGGTGCAAGGCGTGTCATTGATAAACGATTTGGAGCGACCGTCTTGATAAATTATCCTTCGTACAATACATGTATGATCATCTTGTTCAAATGCTTGTTCGGTTAACCAAGCGTGAGCAGTGGGCAGTTTGCTGACATCGAAGGTTAAACAAATTTCACAGCGATCAAGATTGCCCTTGATTACATTAGTTTTTACACGTTGCCCCAAAGCCAGCTCAATGGCGTCGATGATGATGGATTTGCCTGCGCCCGTTTCACCAGTAATTACCGTCATGTTGTTTTCAAGATTTAAATCGAGCTGTTCGATAATTGCAAAATTTCTCAGCTGAATATGTTTAAGCATAACGGCTAATCCTCGGCATAAATTTTGTGACCCCAGTGCAACTTTCCACGGAGTGTTTCGAAATAGTTGTAATCTTTTGGGTGAAGCAAGCGTAACGATTGATTATTTTTTTTGATTGTTAATTTGCTACCGATGGCGAGCGGCAAATCATTTTGTCCATCGGCTGTTGCGCGTGCAGCGGTTGTGCGATTTTCGGGAATACAAATACTAATCTCGGAATCTCCAGAGATCACGATTGGCCGGTTATTCAAGCTGTGCGGGAACATTGGAACCATGACAATTGAATTAAGATCAGGATGTAGAATAGGTCCGCCAGCAGATAATGCGTAGGCTGTTGAGCCTGTGGGGGTTGCAATAATCATGCCATCAGATCGCTGACTGCACATAAAGTTATTATCAACTGTAATTTCGAATTCAATCATGCGGCTGGTATTGTCAGGCGTGACAATAATATCATTTAGACCTAGCAGTGCTTTTTTTTGCCCTTCAACTGTTGCATTTAACATAAAGCGTTTTTCTTCATGATAGTTGCCAGATAAAATTTCAGGCACCTGTTGATTGATTTCATCGGGGCGAATGTCTGTTAAGAAACCAAATTTTCCACGATTGATCCCAAGTATTGGGATGTTGTTCGGTGCTGCAATACGTGCAGCGCTCAGTAGATTACCGTCACCACCCACCGTAATAATTAAATCGGTTTGTTCGCCAAGTGCTTGGCGATTTACTAAGTTATGTTGGGGTTGCCCTAAAGATTGAGCCGTTTCTTTTTCTAATACAATATCAAGCTTATGTGCTTGTAGGCACGCAATCAGTGCTTGCAGGGCTTCAGTCATGCCTTGCTTGCTGAGGCGCCCAATAATGCCGATAGTCTTAAATTGTGTATTCATAGGGCTATGGTAATCAACTTTTAGACAGATAAAAAGCGCCGAGGGCTTGATTTTTTAACTCTGATCCTTATATATACTCCCTAGGCATTTTGGGAGAATCACACGTGACCGATAAAGACAACAACGAGCAATCTTTGCATGAAAAACTTGGTGCTAAACCAACCAAAGAGGATGAGGTTGAGCGCGATGAATCGCTGGATGAAGAAATCTCTGAAGCTGAGCAGCAGCTCAATGAAGCGAAAGATAAGTTAATTCGCGCGCATGCTGAGATGGAAAACATTCGTCGCCGCGCCGAACGTGATGTGGCCAATGCGCATAAATACGCGCTTGAAAAATTTATCAGTAGCTTATTGCCCGTGGTCGATAGCCTTGAGCAAGCGTTACAGCATTCGTTTGACAATGATTCAGCGAAAGCGATACATGAAGGCATTGAGCTAACAATGAAAATGTTTTTGGATGTCTTGCAAAAAGCAGGTGTTGAGCAAGTTGATCCAATTAACGATAATTTTAATCCACAATTTCACGAAGCCATGTCGATGGTTGAGCATCCAGATGCTGAACCAAACACGGTGATTGAGGTGTTTCAAAAAGGTTATTTGCTTAACGGCCGCCTTGTTCGCCCCGCACGGGTTATTGTGGTTAAGGGCTGATGATCTTAATCATGTCTTCACCTGCGTTTAATTTAGCAAAATCTTTTTGATTAAAGCTAATCAGTTTTTCGGCTTTTGCTTTTTTTGCTGCTTGAAAAATGAGGGCATCGTAAATAATTCCTCCGGGTAAATTGAAGTTTGTTACGCGATTGATGGCGGCTTGGTAGTCTTTTTCATTTAAGGTTATAATTTTTGCCTGCTTTAATACATTTTCTTCAATAAGATATTTTGCATTCGCGCTCGAGATAGTTGGGCTGATAGGAAGCTTAGTTAATACCGCAAAACATTCTGCAAGTACGTGATTGGTTGTTAGGAAAGTAAATTCATCGCGTTGCGCTTTTGCGAGCCAAGGTAGAGCTGCTTCATGTTTGGGGTGTTGTTCAACGAGCGCAGCAATTAACACAGACGTATCAAATAATATTTGCATTGTGTTTATCCTTAGAATGAAGCAAGATCATTCAGACGTTTTTCACGTGATTCTTTTACGGCATCTTCTAGATTTTGTTGATCTAAGTGACCGGTAAATACCATTACGCCATTTTTTCGTTTAAAAACAGGTTCGCTTTCTACAGGCTTAATGCTGAGCTCATGATTTTTTTCAGTAATAACAATTTTGATGCCAGGGCGCAGGCCGAGATTATCTCTCAGCTGCTTTGGGATAAGCAGGCGTCCGAAACGGTCAATTGATGTTTTCATAAACTCCCTCCTTTTTGCCATTCTAGCACGGCAATTGCCATTTTTCAATGGTAATTTTGAAATCAAGGATAGTAAAAACAATAAGTTACTCATCGTAAAAGAAAACGGTAACAGACTTGAAAGCTAGCAAACCGTCCCCATATAGTAGTCATCAACATAGATTGGAGAAAAACAATGGCAATTATCGGTATTGATTTAGGTACAACAAATTCATGTGTCGCTATCCGTGAGGGTGACAAGGTTCGCGTGATTGAAAATGCAGAAGGGCGTCGCACGACACCATCAGTTATCGCTTATGGCGACGAAACGTTAGTGGGTGATTCTGCTAAACGCCAAATGGTGAGCAAACCTAAAGAAACAGTTTATGGCGTAAAGCGTTTAATGGGCCACAAATTTGATGACAAAGTTGTTCAAGAATATAAAGAAACTGTGCCTTATGGCATTGTTAAAGCAGATAATGGTGATGCTTGGGTAGAAGTAAAAGGCGAGAAAATGGCGCCACCACAAGTATCTGCACAGATACTCAAGAAAATGAAAAAAACGGCGGAAGACTATTTGGGCAAGCCCGTCACTGAGGCTGTAGTAACGGTGCCAGCTTATTTTAACGACACACAACGTCAAGCGACAAAAGATGCTGGTCGTATTGCGGGCTTAGAAGTAAAACGTATTATCAACGAGCCTACAGCAGCAGCGCTTGCCTATGGCATGGATAAAAAACGCGGTGATTCTGTCGTAGCGGTTTACGATTTGGGTGGTGGTACGTTTGACGTATCTATTATCGAAATTGCAGAGGTTGATGGCGAACATCAATTTGAAGTGTTAGCTACCAATGGTGATACTTTCCTTGGTGGTGAAGACTTTGATAATCGTTTGATTCAGTATTTAGTTGACGAATTCAAAAAAGATCAAAACGTTGATTTGCGCAAAGATCCACTTGCTGTTCAACGATTGAAAGAAGCCGCGGAAAAAGCAAAAATTGAGTTATCAACTTCACAGCAAACTGATGTTAATTTGCCTTATATTACTGCCGATGCCAGTGGTCCTAAGCATTTAAACATTAAGGTGACGCGCGCAAAGCTCGAATCATTGGTTGAGGATTTAATTAAACGATCAATCGAGCCTTGTAAAGTTGCATTAGAAGATGCGGGCAAAAGTGTTTCTGATATTAACGATATTATTTTGGTGGGCGGTCAAACGCGCATGCCAAAAGTTCAAGAGGCGGTTAAAGATTTCTTTGGCAAGGAGCCTCGAAAAGATGTTAACCCTGATGAAGCAGTTGCTATTGGTGCCGCTATTCAAGGCGCAGTGTTATCAGGTGATGTGAAAGATGTTTTATTGCTTGATGTAACGCCATTATCGCTTGGTTTGGAAACCATGGGCGGCGTGATGACTAAGCTCATCGATAAAAATACCACGATTCCAACTAAAGCTTCGCAGGTTTTTTCAACGGCGCAAGACAATCAACCGTCTGTAACCATTCATGTATTGCAAGGTGAGCGTCCACAGGCAGCACAAAACAAATCGCTTGGTCGTTTTGATTTGACAGGTATTCAGCCCGCACCTCGCGGTACGCCACAAATTGAAGTAACATTCGATATCGATGCGAATGGTATCATGCATGTAAGTGCGAAAGATAAAAATACTGGTCAGTCGCAATCTATTAAGATTCAAGCGGGTAGTGGGTTGTCTGATGAAGAAATTGAAAAGATGGTCAAGGATGCAGAACAGCATGCTGAAGAAGATCGTCAATTCAACGAACTTGTACAAGCGCGTAATCAGGCTGACGGCACTGTCCACATGGTTGAAAAAGCACTGAAAGAAGCGGGTGATAAAATTGAGGTGAATGAGAAAGCCGATATTGAAAAACTTGTGAATGAGGCGAAGGAAGCGATCAAGGGAAATGATAAAGCAGCCATTGAAGAAAAAACAAAAGCATTAACAGAGGCTTCTAGCAAGCTCGCACAATATATGCAACAGCCAGGCGCTCAAGACGCTGCTGGTGCGGCGGGCGAACAAGCATCGGAAGGCAAGGCAGAGGATGATGCAGTTGATGCTGAGTTTGAAGAAGTTAAGGATGATAAACAAGATGATGATAAGAAGTAACTAATATTGTCACCCCCGCGTAGGCGGGGGTCCAGTATAATTTGGAAAATAATCCATGTCCCAACGAGATTACTACGAAGTATTAGGTGTGTCCAAAAGCGCGAGCGAAGCTGATATTAAAAAAGCGTTTCGTCGCTTGGCCATGAAGCATCACCCTGATCGCAATGAAGGAAATAAAGAATCTGAGCAAAAATTCAAAGAAGCGCGTGAAGCCTACGAAGTGTTGATGGATCCTCAAAAGCGCCAAGCTTACGATCAATTTGGGCATGCCGGTGTGAATCAGGGTGCAGCAGGTGGTCCTGGTGCCGGTGGATTTGGCGGATTTAACATGAATGATATCTTCTCGGGTTTTGAAGATATTTTTGGTGGTGGTCGTAGCCACCGCTCGCATGTGCAGGCGGGCGCAGATTTACGCTATGATTTAAGTTTAACATTAGAAGAAGCCGTTTCTGGTAAAACCATTCAAATTGATGTGCCAACCTATGTGTCTTGTCAAGATTGTCATGGTTCTGGGGCAGCCGAGGGCGCAAAACCTGAAAAATGTTCTGATTGTGATGGCCAAGGACAGGTGCGCATTCAACAAGGTTTTTTTGTGATGCAGCAGACTTGTCCGCGCTGTCAGGGACAAGGTACTGTCATTACGAATCCTTGCAAAACGTGTCGCGGTGAAGGCCGTGTTCACGAAACCAAAAAGCTGTCAGTTAAAATTCCTGCAGGGGTTGATAGTGGTGATCGTATTCGTCTTGCTGGCGAAGGTGAGGCTGGTCCCAAGGGCGGGCCATCTGGCGATCTTTACGTGAATATTCATGTTAAAAAACATGCAATTTTTGAGCGCGATGGCAACGATTTGCACTGCGAGGTGCCAATTAGCTTTGCTCAAGCCACATTAGGCGGTGAAGTCGAAATCCCTACCTTAGAAGGCAAGGTGAAACTAAAAATTCCACCCGAAACACAAACCACCAAACTTTTTCGCTTGCGCGGAAAGGGTGTGAAGTCAGTGCGCGGACGAGGCCATGGTGATATGTTATGTCGAGTCACTATTGAAACGCCTGTTAATTTATCAAAAGAGCAAAAAGATGCTTTGCAGTCATTTAATCAAAGCTTGCAAGATGATAAGGTTGATCACAGTCCGAAGTCGAAATCATTTTTTAGCCGTATTAAAGACTTTTTTGATAATATTGCGTAGGTTAAAATTGCACGTCGATTGTTGAGGGGTCAGAATTTTCTGTTGTCATCCCCGCGAAGGTGGGGATGGCAACGCAGTGATGATAGGACCCAGAAGCTTTTACTGAGGAGTACAATATGCAACGCGTTCCAATGACCGTAAACGGTGAAAAACAATTGCGAGAAGAGCTTGATCGCTTGAAGCGTGTTGAGCGTCCGCGTATTACCGATGCAATCGCTGAGGCACGCGCGCATGGTGATCTTAAAGAAAATGCTGAATATCATGCTGCTCGAGAACAACAAAGTTTCAATGAAGGCCGCATCGCCGATATTGAGGCCAAGTTATCCAATGTTCAAGTGATTGATGTCACGCAGATTCCCAAGTCAGGTAAAGTCATTTTTGGTACGACTGTTGATTTAGTTAATTGCGAAGATGATAAAAAAATTACTTATCAGATTGTTGGTGAAGATGAATCTGATATTGAGCAAGGTAAAATTTCAGTGAGTTCGCCAATAGCGCGCGCATTGATTGGTAAAGAAGAGGGTGATGTGGTCACCGTCCATACGCCAGGCGGCGATGTGGATTACGAAATTTTAGCAGTCAAACATATTTAGGCGCACAGTTTTGCTGGGCGACTTGACGGTGCGACAGCTTCCCGATTGGTTTGGTTAAAAAGCGTGGCCTTAGCCGCGGTTAACGCGCCTTTCATAATGCTTTCGACCACTTGAGTTGCGACTTGATCTACCACTTTCTCGGTCAGCGATACATCGTCAGGCAGTTGCACGGTGTAATCATAAGCCGTTGGTGACTGATAGGCCGTTTTTGCAATTTTCTCATATTCTGCTTTTAAAAAATCTACGATATCAGCTAATTGTTCAGCCCTTTTTTCTGGCTCACCTTCAAGTGCCGTTTTTATACGCAGCCATATGTCATTGAGTTTTTCTTTGTATTGTTTATCCTCACCCTTTAATTGAAAGCAAGGTGGATCATCAAATGGCGTAAAAGCAGCAAGAAAATGATTGCCTAGCTTTGGTTGGTCTCGTAACAACTTGCCGATTCTTAGCTGGAGCTTGCGAGGGAGATGTTTTAATTTTGCTTGCACACGCTTTGCTATCAAGCTATCCCTTTGTGAAGAACGCGTTGTTACACAGCTTTGAAATTTTGCTTCAATGCAATCTATTCCCAACACCTCGGCAATAACAAGGAATATGGCATAACTGCCAGGATCATTTTCTTTATTAACCTCAGTAAAAAATAATGGTGAACAAAAGAATGCAGTTTGGTGTGGAAAATAGAAATAAAAATGCAGATAATCCAATGGCGCGTCAAGATCGATAAATACTGGGAAGCCATTTTGGTCAACCACGATATTTTCGGCTTTGATATCGTAGTGGCGAATCCCTCTGTCTGGGAAGTGTTGTTTGTAGGTTTCACCAATGGCAATAGCGAGGTAGAGTCTATTTGTCCAAGATAGCTTCTTACGGGAGTTGGAAGCGGGTAACAGCTGATAAAGCTCCTCTCCGAAGCAAAGCGGCATTTGTAAAAAAGGCGCCTGTTCGCCAAATAGGCTAGGACAGCTACCAAAATATGCTCTGTGTGAGTCAACATTTTGTTGAT
>PANR01000018.1 GCA_002707695.1 Legionellaceae bacterium | reverse complement strand
GCTGCGCATTCCATGCTTCGCTTGAAAGCCTGCCCTCGACTCCTGTCTCGGGCGTTCAGCGGGAAAAAGCTCGCGCTTTTTCTATCTCCGCTTCACCCTTCGCGGGGGTGACAAGGAGGGGTGGGTCGTATTGGATTACTCGCGGCCGTCCTGGCCGCTCGCCCTTCGGGCCAGCGTCGCTTCGCTCCGCTGTTCAAAAACGGCTTTCCTGCCGTTTTTGTCGAACCAAGGTTCTCATCCAATGCGACCATCTAGCAAACAAAAAAATACCTCCTAAAGGAGGCATTTTCTTGTTTAATGGTGGGTCGTATTGGATGGACTCAGGCCGTCCTGGCCTTCGGGCTTTGCCCGCGCTGCGCGCGTCCAAATCGTCAATCCTGACGATTTGTCGAACCAATGCATTGGTTCTCATCCAACGCTCCATGCAACATCAAAAAAACCTCCGCAGGGGAGGTTTTTTCAATGTTGGTGGGTCGTATTGGATTCGAACCAATGACCAACTGGTTAAAAGCCAGCTGCTCTACCGGCTGAGCTAACGACCCACAATATCTCAGCGAGGCGAAATAATACCCTGAATAATCAAGCTATCACAAGGGGTTTGGCTGTTTTATTCAGGTCTAAGCGCTCCGGCGCTAATCCTCCGCCTACTGTGTGGTCTGTAAGCTTGCATTTTGGTCATTTTTTAACTAAAATCGACGCATAATAACATGATAACGACATAAAAAAATATGCCTCATCATAACCCCGACAAATCATCTGAGCGCGCGTACGCCCTGCGAATAGACGTTGAAGATGGCTATCCGAAGCTAAAAGCTGATGTAGATAAACTGCGAGAGGCTTTTCCTGATCAGGTAAAATTTTCACGTAAACAAACATACGCGCTTCCCTCTGGTGAAGTGATCAAGCTACGTGCCTCAGTCATGATCACACCGGGCAAGAAGCATGATGGTTTTTACGTGTTGGGCGATCAGTTAGGCAAGGGTGGGTTTAGCCGAGTCAAGCAGGTTGCGTATCGGCGAAAGGATGGGGCGATTGATCAAGGTGAAGTGGTGAAAATCACAGTACCCAAACGAGACAGCGTGAAATCAACCGCGAACATGGTTCAGACAGAGAGTTGTGTAGTTGGGACGATTGATAATATCCGTCTTGTTCTTAAACGATTAGCTAAGGAAGATCGCCAAAAATATTATATGAGTATGAAAAAACGTAAAGGTGAAAATCTTCTTTTGTGTCGAGATAATACCAATTTCCTTAGCTTTGTTGAGATCATTGATATTTTGCAAAAGATTCATGCCGCAGTGCGTGATTTTCATGCCCAAGGATTGATTCATGGCGACATCAAGTTATCAAACATCATGATTAGTTATGATGAGCACGGGGTTTTGCAAGTAGAGCTGGTTGATTTTGCTTTTGCTAAAAAGCACGGTGAGCAGCTATCTTATCGCGGTACAAATTGCTTCATTCATCCAGATTTGTATTTGTGGCAGTATGCACCTAAGGACTTGCCTGAGGATTTACCGGCAGATTTGTTTAAGCCTCATACGCTACAACACGAGTGCGCGGGTAGTTGGATAGATGCACATGCGCTCGCAGCGGTTTTTGGCCAGCTGCTATTCAAAGAAAAAGATGCGTGTATTCACACTAAGCGTGAGAATTATAATCCGGGTTATTCTCAAAAGTATCACACCCATCGTTTATATCCCTACAATTTTGAAGACGAATACTTTTGGCCTCAGGTACCGGAAGAGTGCCGTGCTATTTTGATTGCGTTGATGAAGCATTTAGAAGGCCGTCGAGTGGGTTACACGTATGAATTAACTCATGAGCAAGTTGCAGCGTGTTTGTTATTGCTAAGGTATTCTGCCGAAGCGAAAGTCATTGAGCCCCAAGAAATTGCACGTATAAGCGCGCTGATTGTAGATCATCCAAATTTGCGGGATACACAGTTGGCAGAACAAGTGAGCAAGCTTGCTGATGGTTTGAATGAGCTGGCCAAAGCGCAACTCGCCGATGACAGCGGCATTGCAGATGATTATGTGATGGTTGAGCGTCCATCTCAGCCAGCTTCAACCTCCGTGTTTGCTCGTGTTTGTAGCCTGTTCGGGAGAGCCGGTGCGCCGCGTCCTTTTACCGTTGATGAGCCCCCTGAATCGCTCAGACAAGCGGCATGCGGCGTAGGTAAAGGTACAAAGTAGGTTGATATTTGCCCAAATCTGGGTTAGACTCGGCTACCAATAATAACAATAAAAAGAGAACGTTGTGTCTAAAATAACCGCAGATGGGGCTGATCAAGCACCCAAAATTGAAAGAAAAAAGAAGCAGCATGAGAATGATAAAAAAGCTGGTCGCGCGAAGGTTTTAGACCCTGAGAAGTATAATGCCCTCAAAGCAAACGTAGACAAGCTGCGCGCAGCATTTCCTGGGCGTGTTAAGTTTTCCCGTCAAGATGAACATACACTCGCGACAGGTGAAGTTATTGAGTTACATGCTTCTGTGATTATTGATGAGAGCAAGCCTGACGGGTTTAAAGTGCTGCTCGACACCATTGGTGAGCCTGGCTCATATGGTCGACCTAAAGCTACCGTTTTTCGCAATGCAGAGTACGCGCTTGATCAGAGCGAAATCGTCAAGATTAGCAAACCTTCACAAGATGTTTCGGCCAAAGAAGTCATGCGGACTGGCGCTAACGAACATGAGATCGTTAAGCAAATTGATGGCATTAACAGTCCACTGGTTGAGCGACAAGATGCACAAGGCGAATTAATGCTTTATATGTCGATGAAAAAGCGACAAGGCAAAGATGTTTGTGATTCGTATCTCGAGCCCGACTTTCATCAGTTGAAAGCGAGTGAGTTGATTGCTGTTTTGCAAGCGATTCATCGCGCCGTGCAATCTTTTCATGAAAAAGGGTTTATTCATCGTGATATTAAGCCAGAGAACATCATGTTACATCGCGATGAGCATGGCCAATTTCATGCAGACTTAATTGATTTCGGATATGTCAGGAAAGTTGGTGTGGATATTGATAATGATGATGGTACGGCACATTACAAACACCCAGATCTTGGCTTAGATCACCAAGGTTCGGGTAACCATAAAACAGTTGGCAAGTGGATTGATCTACATGCGCTTGCTGGTGTATTTGGTTTTATCCTGTTTCGCATAAGAAAGAATGGTTATTCAGCATGCCTGGAGGAAAATTATCAAGGACGTGGTGGACAGTTTTCGCGTTACAATTTTAAGCATAATTTTTATTGGTCTTGCTTAGAGGGCGCAAAGCGTGATTTGCTCGTTGTTCTGATGCGCCAGCTTGAAGGTCGTAAAAAAGGGCATGAAGATGAATTGAGTCATGAACAAATCGCCGCGTGTTTATCATTAATTCAATTATTCATTGCTTGTCAAACAGCGCTTGATACACAAAAAGCATCAGATAATCCGAGTGAGCAACTTGAGGTTTTGCCTGTTGAGCCAGCAGAGTTTGCGCGCATTAAGTCCTTAATTAATGATGATGCTCGCTTAAATGGCAAACCGTTAAAAACAGCATTTAACAACATTGCTAATAAAATTAGTATGCTTACGCAACAGGTAACCAGTGATCAGGTGTTAGGTGATGGAGATGGCATAAGTCGCGCCTCGCCTGCAGATTCTGATAGTTCGCCTGTGCCAAGCTCGCCTGAGCGATTTCCTTCACCGGAGGGAATGCTGCCGCTAGAACGTTCTGCTCCACAATATGCCCAGGTTAACTTCATTGCCGCAACCTTTGCCGCATTTGCTACGATGCTGAAAAATATTGCCAGTGCAATTTCTACAGCATTATGCTATTTGTGCCCCGAGCCACAAGTTTATGATCAAAAGCCGGTATTAGGTGGTGGTGTTGCATTATTTAGCGAGCAAGCGTTTTGTTTGACAGGCTCTCCAGAGCATTTAATGCAGATTACCTGTTGTAGTTGATTTTTGCTTGTAGGTTATCTAGACTTTGCCACATCAACAATAATAAAGAGGATCACTCGCCATGCCTACTGACTATGAAGCTCTCACGCGTGCATTACGGCCTATTCCTGAAAAATGTCAAGTGCTTGAAAAAGCAAATGCAAGCACGGAAGCACAGATGCAGGAATGTATTCCGCTGATAAAAAATTTTGGGCTCAAAGACCTAGAAGATCTCAAACTGTTTTTGCAACCACCTTACCGTGCTACTAAAGAGGCGTGTGAACGTGCTGAGGCCATGATCACCAAGCTCTCACGAAAAGATATGTTTCTTGCATGGAAACCACTTGAACGAACATTTAAGTTCTACCCGGAGCGATTGTTATTTACGAAAGCAGAAGTCGATTATATTGTTAGCCGTGTTGCTGATCTTTCAAAGGTTTCTCCATTTGATAAGTTTTGCACAGAGCCTGACGAACGGTGCTTGAGTAAAACAATCAACCGTAAGACTGTGAAATCACCCGCAGGATTTGCGACACTCAAACAGCAGGTTGATCTGTTGCGCCGTGCCTTTCCAAAACGTAATAAATTTTCTCGTCAAGATAAGTATCAAGTCGTGCTTCATGAAGGCCATGAGCTGACAGTTACATTATCTGCTTCAGTCGTTATTGATCATACAAAACCAGATAGTTTTTTTGTCTTAGGTGAAAAGCTCGGTAAGGGCGGTATCAGTCGAGTGAAACATGCGTTTTATTATAGAGACGGTGAGCTTGTGGAGAACGAGCTTCAAAAAATTATTGCGCTACCGGAAGGCAAGGCGGCGGGAGAGCATCGTTATATTGCTAAAAGAGCATCTGATAATTTGAAAATTGTCGATGGTGATGATTATGGAAAACTGATTGTGCGTCATGACGATAAAAAACTCTATATCTCCATGCGAAAACGTGAAGGAAAAGAGTGCTTTGAGTATGGAGCTGAACTTGATGTGCTCAGCTTTTCGGATTATTTGGCGATTATGCGCGCGGTACATGATGCATTGGTTCGTTTGCATCGTGACCATGGTTTAATTCATTGTGATGTCAAGCCAGAGAATATTTTATTTGACAAAAAAAATGGTGAGTGGCACGCAGAGCTCGTTGACTTTGATTTTTCAACCCGTGTGGGGGCTTCGACACGCAAATACGGCACGTCAGAATATATGCACATAGATTTATTCATTGCGCCAGATCGCAAAGCGGGCAATTGGATTGATGCGCACGGCTTTGCTGGATTTATCGGAATTTTGATTTGTGATGGGTTTATGAGCGGTAAGGATCGTATACGGGAGCGAACACAGGATGAATACAAGGTGGTTCATGCTCGTTATAAATTTACCTCGGCCACCTTTATCGAGCAAGTGCTAATCGAATATCATGACGCATTGATTTGTTTATTGAAGCATTTAGAAGGTCGTGAGTTTAAAACGCCAACGGATGATCAGATTACTGCATGCCTAGAAATGCTTGCAGTGCATCATGATCATACTGCAAGGGGCATACGTTGTGATGCCGATCGCCTCGCTCGATTGAGAACCGCGTTAACGACTGACGAAATGCCAATACCGCTTGCTGAAGTGTTTCAGCCATTGTATCAAATAACGCCTCAGCCTGTTCTCCCAGTTCCACGTACAGCGCGACCCAGGCTTCACGCAAGCGGTGATTCTCGTAGTCAGTTGTTGCCTATGCGAGTAGAGTCAGAAGAGGTTAAGGAGTCGGGTTGTGAGTCAATCATTGATTGTTTTGCATCACTTTTTTCGTGCTTCAAGCCAGCAACGCCGCCCGTTGAGGTGGCTTTTGCGAGCAATGCTAGCACAAGTCCTGCTGGGGCAGCCTACGAGTAAATTACTGCAATTTTTTCTTTAACATTGCATTGACTTGAGCAGGGTTTGCCTTGCCTTGGGTGGCTTTCATCGTTTGTCCGACGAAGTAGCCAAATAGTTTGTCTTTACCGCTGCGGTATTGCTCAAGTTGTGTTGGGCTATTAGCGATAACGTCATCAATAATTTTTTCAATGGCCGCTGTATCGGTAATTTGTTTCAAGCCTTTTTTCTCAATAATATCATCAGCGCTTCCTTCACCTTCAAACATAGCAAGAAAAACGTCTTTTGCAATTTTGCCTGAAATGGTGTTGTCGTGGATTCGTGTTAGCAGCCCAGCAAGTTGGTCAGCGCTAATAGGGCTTTGAGTGATAGACAAACTCTCCTTGTTTAACAGGCCGAGCAATTCACTGCTAATCCAGTTGGCGGCTAGTTTAGGTTTAGCGTCGGTATTGCTGACAACAGCTTCAAAATAATGCGCCAAATCAAGATCGCTAATTAAAACGTTGGCATCATAAGCGCTTAACTCGTAAGCTTGCTGAAAGCGCTCGCATTTTTCATGCGGCAATTCAGGCAAATTTTTTCTGATTTTTTCGATGTTTTCATCAGCGAGTATGAGTGGCAACAAGTCGGGATCTGGAAAATAACGATAGTCTTGCGCATCTTCTTTTGATCGCATGCTGCGCGTGATATTTTTATTCGCATCGAACAGGCGTGTTTCTTGTACAACGTCTTTGCCATTGCTAATCAGGTCAATTTGTCTTTCAACTTCGTATTTAATCGCGCGCTCCACTGAACGAAATGAGTTAACGTTTTTAATTTCAGCACGCGTGCCGAATTGTTCTTGCCCAACAGGGCGAACAGAAACATTGACATCGCAACGAAATGAGCCTTCTTGCATATTGCCATCACAAATTTCTAAATAGCGCACCAACGCGTGAAGTGTTTTCAAATAACTAATGGCTTCTTCAGGTGAGCGCATGTCAGGTTCTGAGACAATTTCAAGTAACGGTACACCCGCGCGATTTAAATCAACGCCTGTCATGCCGTGAAAATCTTCATGTAATGATTTGCCTGCATCTTCTTCTAAATGCGCGCGCGTCACGCCAATGCGTTTGCTGTTGCCATCAGGCAAGTTGATGTCGAGATGTCCCTTGCCGACTATGGGCAATTCAAACTGGCTAATTTGATAGCCTTTGGGTAAGTCAGGGTAGAAATAGTTTTTGCGAGCAAAGACTGATTTTTTGTTGATCTGCGCGTCAATGGCGCAACCAAATTTAATGGCCATATTGACAGCTTCATGGTTGAGCACAGGTAAAACGCCAGGCATGGCAAGATCTATTGCACAAGCTTGTACATTCGGCTCTGCGCCGTAGGTTGTTGAGGCGCCTGAAAAGATTTTACTTTTCGTAGCTAATTGTGCGTGGACTTCAAGTCCGATGATGGTTTCCCATTGCATGGTGTTTCTCTATTTATTAAAAATTGTCGTGTGTTTTTCCGAAACACGCTCAAGTACATCCTGTATCGCTCCGGATTGGACGTCCTGTCCAATCAGGGTTTCGTCAAAACACACGACAATTTTTTGTTTCTATTGTTGTGTGTTTCGGAAAAACACACGACAATTTTTTGTTTCTATCAAGATGTTTTTCCGCCAGGGCGCCTGTTGTGCCAATCAGTGACTTGTTGATACTGATGGGCGACGTTTAATAATTTTTCCTCAGTAAAATGATTGCTAATCAGTTGTAAACCAACCGGTAATCCATCGACAAACCCAGCGGGCACCGAAATTCCGGGCAAACCTGCTAAATTTACCGCAATGGTATAAATATCTGATAAGTACATGGCCACTGGGTCATCGCTTTTTTCACCCAATTTAAATGCTGTGCAGGGTGAGGTGGGGCCTAAGATGACATCCACATCGTTAAATGCTGCTTGATAGTCATTGGCGATTAAGCGACGAATTTTTTGTGCTTTTAAATAATAAGCGTCGTAATAACCGGTTGATAATACATAAGTGCCGGTTAAAATGCGTCGTTGAACTTCAGCGCCGAAGCCTTCCGCACGTGAGCGCTTGTACAAATCAATGAGATCTTTCGGGTTTTCACAACGGTGCCCATAACGCACGCCATCGTAGCGTGATAAATTGGAAGACGCTTCCGCCGGTGCAATAACATAATAAGCGGGAATGGATAAATGATTATTGGGCAAACTAATTTCTACCAGTTTTGCGCCTTGCTTTTCTAAGGTTTTTGCTGCTTCGTGAATATGGTTCGCAATCGCTGGATTGAGTTGTTCACTAAAATATTCTTTGGGTAAGCCAATGCGAAGACCTTCGATTGAGTCATTGAGGTGTGCTGTATAATCAGGAACGGGCTTGTTCACCGAAGTTGAATCTTTTTCATCAAAGCCCGCCATCGCTTGTAGCAGTATTGCGCAGTCTTCAGCAGTGCGAGCCATCGGCCCGCCTTGATCGAGGCTTGAGGCAAACGCAATCATGCCGTAGCGGGAAACACGTCCATAAGTAGGTTTTAATCCAGTAATGCCACACAGTGCAGCAGGTTGGCGAATTGAGCCGCCGGTGTCAGTGCCAGTCGCCGCTGGCGTTAACCCTGCAGCAATAGCGGCAGCAGAGCCGCCTGAAGACCCACCGGGGACATGAGCAGTGTTCCACGGATTTTTGCAAGGCCCGTAATAACTATTTTCGTTGGATGAGCCCATCGCGCAATCATCCATGTTGGTTTTGCCCAACATCACCGTGCCAGCTTGTTTGAGTTTGCTCACGCTCGTAGCATCGTAAGGTGAAATAAAAGGATCAAGAATTTTTGAGCCAGCGCTTGAGCGAATACCTTGCGTGCAAAAAATATCTTTTTGTGCAATAGGTATGCCAGTTAATGCACTGGTTTTTCCCGCCGCGATTTGTTTGTCGGCAGCGCTAGCGGCAGCCAGTGCGTGTTCTTCGGTGATGGTAATAAAGCTATTTGTTTCGTCAGATTTAATGCGTGCTAAGAAATGTTGCGTCAGTTCAACACTCGATATTTCTTTGTTATCTAGCATGGTGCGCAGTTGTCTAATGGTTTTTTCGTGCATAACGTATTTACTCAACAATGTCGATAACTTTGGGAACTAAATATAAACCTGCTTCAGCAGCAGGGGCGAGTTTAATAAATTCATCACGTTGGTTGGTTTCAGTGACCTCGTCTTCGCGCAAACGCTGAGCAAGATCGAGCGGATGAGCCATGGGTTCTATGTCGCTGGTATCAATGGCATTCATCTCATCAATGAGTTTCATGACTTTTTGCAGCTTGTCAGTGATAGCCGGCATATCCTTGTCGTCGATGTGGATACGGGCTAAGTGGGCTATTTTTTCTACGGTTTCTTTGTTCATATGTCAAGTTGCCTAGCTGATCGAGTGGGAGATCATACCCTTTCTTCTAAACGCGCTCAAGTTACCCCGATTTGGAAGGTTGTCATCCCGCACTCGATGCGGGATCCAGGAATCTTTGATAAAAAACTGGATTCCCGATAAGTGCCCTGTGGGTGCAGGTCGGGAATGACAGCAAGCGATTTACTCTCACAACTCTCTATTCATCCTGATTAATATGTAATACACTTATTCCTTTAGTATTAAGGAACTTACAGCAATGTTTGGGATCAAGAAATTACTTCAAAAACTATCCGGGCGATTTTCCAGTGATTTAGCAATTGATTTAGGAACGGCCAATACGTTGGTTTACGTTAAAGGTCAGGGCGTGGTGCTCGATGAGCCGTCTGTGGTGTCGATGCGCCAGGATGAGCCTGGTGGCGCGAAGCGTGTCGTGGCTGTTGGTGCCGAGGCCAAGCGCATGTTGGGCCGCACACCGAGTAATATTACCGCGATTCGTCCACTCAAAGACGGCGTGATTGCCGACTTCCAAGCAACCGAGAAAATGCTTCAATATTTCATTCATAAAGTCCATGAAAACAAGATGATGCGGCCAAGTCCTCGAGTTTTGGTCTGTGTGCCTTGTGGCTCAACTCAGGTTGAAAGACGAGCCATTCGTGAGTCGGCTCTGGGCGCGGGTGCGCGTGAAGTTTATTTGATTGAAGAGCCGATGGCGGCAGCGATCGGCGCGGGATTGCCCGTTGATGAAGCCAGTGGTTCGATGGTGGTTGACGTTGGTGGTGGGACCACTGAAGTGGCGATTATCTCCCTAAACGGCGTGGTGTACTCAGCATCGGTTCGTATAGGTGGTGATAAATTTGACGAAGCGATTATGAATTATGTCCGTCGTAACTACGGTAGCTTGATTGGTGAGACGACCGCTGAAAAAATCAAACAAGCGATCGGTTGTGCATACCCCAGTAGCGAGATCAAAGAGATTGAGGTTCGTGGTCGAAATTTAGCCGAAGGGGTGCCCAAGCGATTTACCCTAAATAGCAATGAGATTTTAGAGGCTTTTCAAGAACCGCTGACCGGCATTGTCAGTGCGGTACGCAATGCGCTTGAGAAGGCGCCGCCAGAGCTGGCCGCCGATATTGCTGAGCGTGGTATGATTCTAACGGGTGGTGGCGCGTTGTTGCGTGATCTCGATCGGCTTTTAACGGAAGAAACGGGCTTGCCGGTGATGATTGCTGAAGATGCGCTGTCATGTGTGGCTCGTGGTGGTGGGCGTGCGCTTGAAATGGTGGATAGCTTAGGCAGCGAATTTCTAGCGACTGAGTAGATGGAAACCCATGCGGTTAATTTTTAAAAAGGATGTGTGGCTGGGTGCACGCGCGTGTGGATTTGCTCTTGGTGCCATTTTATTAATGTGGCTCGATCATCATAGTCCTTTTTTGCATCGCGCGAGAAACCAAGGTGCGTTTATCGTTACCCCTGTAGAATACTTGGTTAGCGAACCGGCTAAACTTATCAAAGATGCAGCGGTCGATTTGCAAACGCGTGAACATTTGCAGGCAGAAAATACCCGTTTGCGCGCTCAGCAGATTGTGTTGGAAAGTCATCTGCAAAAGCTCATGGCATTGCAAGAAGAAAATGCGCAGCTTCGCGAGTTGTTAAATTCATCTAAAAAGCTAGGCAGCAAAACACTTGAGGCTCAGGTGTTATTGGTGTCGCTCGATCCGAGTGAACAGCAATTGGTGCTTGATAAAGGCGAGCACAGCCAGATTTTTCCAGGGCAAGCCGTGTTAGATGCATATGGTGTTATCGGGCAGGTCTTGGATGTTCAGCCTTTTACTAGTCACGTCATGCTGTTAACGAATCGCAAAAGCAATATTCCTGTTGAAAACCAGCGCACACATCTTCGTAGCATTGCAGTAGGTGATGGTCCTGTGAATACATTAAGCTTGCGTGGTGTGACACAAACGACTGATGTGAAAGTTGGTGACATGATGATTACATCAGGTTTGGGTGGCCGTTTTCCCTTTGGCTATCCCGTAGGAAAAGTTGTTAAAGTTGAGCAGCCAGCCGGGGCGCAGTTTTCAACCGTTATTCTGCAGCCCGCAGCACATTTAGATAGCAGTCGATTGGTTTTACTTTCTTGGCCGGAGGAGGATGCGCATGCGCACTGATTTTATGCCAAGAAATCGAATAATCATTTTAAGTCTTGTGATCGCATTGATGCTTGATATCGTGCCTTTACCGCAAGCGTTGCTTTGGTGGCGACCTGAATTTGCATTGCTTGTATTGCTGTATTGGGTGATGATGGCGCCTTATCACATTAGTGTGGGTATCGGATTTGCCGTTGGATTGTTAGTTGATTTATTTAACGGATCCGTCTTGGGACAATCAGCGTTTGTTTTTGTTGTGTTGGCTTACCTCGTAGCCAAATTTGCTCAGTGGTTGCGAGTACTTTCATGGCCATTGCAAAGTGTTTGTATTTTTTTGTTGTTAGTTCTGGGAAAACTGCTCACGTACATCATCATGTCTATTCATGGCCAAACGCCTAATACGATGTTGTTCTTGATGTCTGCCTTCACATCTGCCATTTGCTGGGCTGCAATGAGCGCTACGCTGATGGGGAGTCAGGTGCAGTGAAAGCTAAAACGCTCAGAGGGATATTGTATGCACTTTGGTATCTGCTCGCAGCGTTTATTCTTTTTATCGCAATTGTGGTTTCAGTGTTACATGTTGTAACGCCCAACCTGAATCGCCACAAACCTTACATACAGCAGTGGGTTAGCAAAACACTGAATATGCCAGTGAAAATTGATAAAATTGAGGCGCATTGGGATGGCATTCGTCCTGAAATTGATTTGTATGGTGTGACTTTGACACCTAATGTTGAGCAATCTGTAGGTAGTGTTGGCCAAATAACCTTAGATAATCTGCATATAGAATTAAATTTAACAAAAGCATTGTTTGCTTTAAGTCTTCAGCCAACAGGTATTTTTGCTCAGGGGTTAAATTTACACATCGCCTCGACAGGCCATGGTGATTTGTCTGTTAATAACTTGTTAGCCAGTTCGCAATTAACGGGTGTGAAAAATGTTCATTTGGGTCGAATGCTAGAGTGGCTTCAATCACAGCAACTGTTGGTGATCGAAAATTCCAATCTTTTTTTTAAAACAAAAAATAAAGGCGCGAAACATTATTATATCAAACATCTTCGTTTAGAAAATAATGGGCAATTGCATCAATTATTTGTCACGGTTTCTCAGCAGTCTAATGCATCCTCTAGTATTGATCTAGGCGTGTGGGCTCATGGTGATTTAACTAAACTGCATGATATGGCGATTATGTTCTATGCGAATTTTCATGATGTCGCATTACAAGATTGGTGGACGCAGCCCATTGAAGGTTATCAAGTTAAGCAAGCCATGGTTAATGGGCCAATATGGTTAAATTGGGACAACCAGCATTTGCAGGCATCCCAGTCTAGATTGGCGCTTTCAGGGTTGCAGGTTTATGCGTTGCAACGACAAAAACTTATTCCACTTGAGCAGTTTAGCGGCCATGTTGCATGGCAGCCAAATAAAAAGGGCTGGCAGGTGATAGGTGATCATGTGTCTTTGGTGATTGATCAACACCCTTGGCCTCTGACCAACTTTCTTGTTAACAAACAGCCTGATAGTCAACGTTTTCAGCTCGGCTATGTTGATTTACATGATGCAGAACGCTTGGCAAATGCTTTTGTTAAATTGCCCGCTCAATGGACGCAGCGATTAAAAGCGATGCAGCCGACAGGTTCGCTAACTGATTTAACGTTTTCACGCCAACTTCACACACAGACAACCAGCAAACCTTTTTCATTTCAAGCAACATTAAACCAGGTTGCCATCTTGCCTTATGAACATATGCCGGCTGCAAGTGGCGTGAGTGGTGTGCTAGCGCTACAGCCCAACTCAGGCCAATTTAATTTATTGAGTTCAAACTTGGTGTTGGATTTTCCTCGTTTATTTTCACACAGTTTAACTGCAGGTATGAGCACTGCAGCGATAAGCTGGCGACTTAACAGTCATCATGATTGGATCATCCAGGCTAAGCATGTGAGTGCAGTTAATGAAGATGCCGCTCTGTCGGGTAGTCTTGCAATGAAAATACCGCATGATAAAAGCTCTCCCATGGTTAGTATGATGTTTGGTTATCATGAAATAGATCCGGCTAAAATTAAACAGTACTTACCTGAGCGATTTTTTCATCATTCACTCTCTGAGTGGCTAAACCAAGCGTTTCTTGCAGGCAAGCCAGGAAGTGGTACGTTTGTGTTACGAGGCCAGCTTTCTGATTACCCTTATCTTAATAATCAGGGTATCTTTATGGTTGATACGTTTATTTCTGATCTGCAATTTGAATACGCGAAAGGCTGGCCGGTACTTAATGATGTGGATGGTGAATTAGTTTTTAGAAATGATAGTATGTTTGCTCAAGGCCAGCATGCAACGATGTATAACACACAAATTCACGAGCTTTCAGCGAGCATTCCACGATTAACAGGCCAAAAGGGCGGGCCTATTTTACATGTGAATGCAGATGCTGCTGGTTCGTTTGCTGATATTTTTAGTTTTTTAAAAGAGAGCCCGCTTAAAGCTATTTTGGGCAATAATGTCAATCAATTTTCAGGTCAGGGGCCAGCATCCACACATTTAAAATTACTGATTCCGCTTGATCATGCTGATCATACACAAGTTGATGGTGATACCACCTTAAAGCAAGCAAGTTTCCAAGTGCCTAGTTGGAAGCTGGCATTCAACCAAGTGCAGGGGACCTTGCATTTTACTGAAAATGGATTATCGTCTACTCGTTTATCAACCTATTTTCTAGGGTTCCCCACCACAGCGTCATTGCAAACTGTTTCTACTCCGCAACATCATACCGTGATCCAAGTGAATGTTGCAGGCCAAACCTCAGTGAATCAGCTTGTGAAATTCCTTAATACGCCAGCTTTTCCTCAGTTGTCTGGTCAGACAGCTTATCAAGCCCAGCTGAATTTACATGCTGGCAAAAAGGATCGTACGCCAAGTACACTCACTATTGAGTCGGCGTTAAAAGGGATTAAGATTGATTTACCAGCACCGCTTGGCAAAACAGCCACAGCTGCTGCGCCATTATCTGTGCATCTGAATTTTACACAGCACGGACCAATGAATGTGTATTTCAATCATCAGCTTGTTTCTGATCGTATAAAAGGTGTTTTATCTTTTCGTCCAGATGTTCATAAAACCTTAAAGTTATATAGCGGTGAGTTCATGTTTGGCAACAAGCCAGTTGTTGTGCAGCAAGCGCCTGGTTTAGTGGTTCGTGGTTATTTGTCATCATTAGATTGGAAGGCGTGGTATACGTTTTATCAAGTAAAAAAACAGCAATATCAAGAACAACAAACACACCCGCAGGAACATCGTGTGTCGATGATTCCAAGATTGGTTGATTTAACAATTGGTAAATTTTCGCTGATGGGGCAAAAGTTTTCGCCTATTGATATTAAATTTGAATCCTTGTTAAATCATTATAGTGTCAGCATTAATAGCCAAGCCATTAATGGAACTATTAGTATTCCGACAAATTATCCTAAAGGCAGACTCACTGCTAATTTTGTTAGGCTTCATCTTAACACGTCACAATCAGCGGGTGAAAAATCAGCATTTGATGATCAAGTCGATCCTGCAGCGCTGCCAGCAATGCAAATTGGCATTGCTGATTTTCAACTTGGTGACAAACCGATGGGTGGTGTGTATTTTGAAAGTCAGCCAGAAAAAAATGCAATGCTGATTAAACATATTAATTTTGTCGGGCATTTATTAACTGGAAAGGTTACCGGCGCTTGGTCGTTGATTCACGGGCGTTATCAAACTTCATTGTCTGGCTATCTTGGTACAGACCATTTAACGGCACTTAATAAAGCCTGGGGTGTCACTTCAAATTTGCGAGCCGGCCCTGGAAATATGCGCTTTTTGTTAAGTTGGCCTGCTTCGCCCTATGATTTTAGCCTTGAAACACTTGATGGTAATGCAGTATTGAATTTAGGTGGAGGCACAGTGTTGCTGAATAACGCGACAACGGTGGCGAGATTAAACTTAGGTCGCATTATTTCTTTGCTCAGTGTTGATAATATTTTCACAGGGTTTAAAGGGTTATCTAAAAAAGGATATGGCTTTGATGTGATGCATGCAGAAGCAGGCTTTCATCACGGTGAGGTGAGTCTTAAAAATACGTATTTTCAAGGGCCTGTTGCGCGACTCGATTTTTCTGGTGAAATACATCTGGTAGAGAAAATATTAAATTTACATTTAACTGTCACACCACATGTGACATCAAGTCTACCTGTGATCGCAGGCATTGCCACGCTTAATCCTTTAGTTGGTGTGGCAACGTACGTGGCTGACAAGGTTGTCTCGCCCGCGGTGAACAGCGTTGTTTCGCGTCGTTATTTGATTAAAGGTGGGTTTGCAAAGCCCACCATCGTGCCATTGGGTAAACCACCAGCATCAAGACCGATTATCGACCCAGCCGATCAAAATGATCCGTTGCGGGGTTGATTATTTTTTTATAGATAAAGCTGTTTGAGAAAATTAATAGCTCTCGTTATGTGAATATTGCCTGAACGATAAAGACCATTTTTTTGTCTAACCTTTTGATTATGGCTTGTTTTTGCACACGACTCATGTTGACCATTGTATATTGCTTTATCAAATAGTCGGGTTGCGCTGAGCACAACCCGAGCCGTTGGGTATTAGGGTCCGATAACGACGGGCCGAGTTCTGAAGTGAAAAGCATGCCCCAAATTCTGCCCAAAATCCTGCGCAAAATTGTGCCCAGAAGGGTAGCCATCATAGCTCACACGTTGAAAAGTTGGGGTCTTATTTGTAGCACCATTTGGGGCAGCAAGCGCCAAGCCGGTAACTGATAAGCCGAGAATGGCGATAGAGAGTAATTTCTTCATCACAAACTCCTTGTTTAAAATCGATAATGCTTATTGACTATGGCAAGAATGCATTTATTTGTCAATCAGCCTGTTTCAATGGTGTAGATAATGTCCGCGCCATTATCATAGGTGCTGCTATCGGTTTGGACTGACCAGCGCCTTGACATTTGATAGACCATTCTAAAGACATCCACGGGCACTAATAACCCCGCACTGTAACGGATGCTGAATTTTGGCGTGATTTGTTTGCCAACGACCAGCGACGTGTTTGATTGCAGTGAGCCTTGTTGATTCATGATTTCATCACTTTGTAGCCCAAGCTCTGACAGACCAAATGTTTTTTGTATATTCTGGGTGAGTTTATTATCAGTTAAGCCCATTGATGAGGCCGCTGCTAATAAAAGTTGTCCTTGACCACCGCTGGCGGTGTTCGTGCCATGACCTAAAATTATGTAGGACAAAATATCTGACTGGCTTAGCGACACAGGTGATGAGAAAAGGTTGAGTTGTGGGCGTCTAATGGTGCCGGTGATATTGACCCCAACGGTTAACGTTTGCTGTACGCCGCTGGCATCAAAAACGGTTTGTATTTTTCGAGTTGCAGAAATATCAAGGCTTGGATTGCTTAGCGGTCCGCCATTATAAACAAAGTTTCCTTTTTCAATCGTTAAATCTTGATTATAAGCTTTATACGAACCGCTCGTTGTTCTTAGTTCGCCAGTCGCCGTCATGATGCTGTCAGGCTCAAGGTGTAATTTGAGTTGTCCTTCGACTTCTGCTTTTAAGCCTTGGTAAGCAAAGCTTACATTTTTTAAGCCTAAGTTAAGGTCAAGATAAAATTGCAATGGATCTTTTTCACCTTCTGGGCGGATGTAAACAATATTGTCTGGCAGCGTGGTTGTACTGCTAAACGTTTTTGGTTTGAGTGTGGCATTCGTAACATTCAGTTTGCCGCTTAAGGTTAACTTAGGTTTATCATAGGTCAACTTCAAGTCAGGCGACAAGTAAGCTTTATATTCAGGCGTGTCAATGCCGAGCACATTGTTACCTTTGATAAAGAGCGCTGTTTTGAAAAACGAATTCAGTTGAGTTTGTCCATTGAGTGTTAGTTTTCCTTTCTCAGAGAGTAGGCTGCCTTTGTAAATCACACCTTGGTTAGGTTTGAAGTTTGCATCGAGATTGATATTGGTTGGGGTGATGTCAAGCGGTGCAATAAAGGCACTCGCATTTTTTAATGCAACAAACCCGTTGAGCTTCGGTTGTTGTAGATCGCCAGCGATGTTGAGCTTGCCAACAATGCTACCTTTGGTGTTTTCCAATGGTCCTACAATGGCAGCAAGCCAGCTCAAGTCAGGTGCATTCAAATTAATCGAGCCTTGTAGCGATTGTTTTGGATTCCAGCCTTTGATTAACATGAATTGAGGGAGGTTGATAGTGCCAGTCAGTGTTTGGTTGGGGTCAGTTGCTGCATTGATTTGTGTGTTAATGCCAGCAGAGGAGAGTTGGCTGACAATACTGCTATTTTTGATAGCAAACAGTTGAGTATGGCCTTTATAAGTGTAAGCGACTTTTCCTTGAGGGATAACAACTTTTGCGTATCCACTTTGTTTTCCATCAACATTACTGTCAATATTCATGTCAATATCAATTGGCGCATCAATTTTTAAATTGTTCGGAAAGAAGGCGCTCAGCATGCCAGCATTTAAACCGCTTGATTTAAGTGATGCTTGCAGCATGTGTTGCGCTTGCCAAGTTAATCCGCCACACACAGATTCAGATTGTTTGACTAAACAGGTATTCGCAAGCGAAACGTTGTTGGGTTTAAGCATGAGTTTCGCGCGCTGTTTAAGTTGCCAATTTCCAAAATCAGTTGTGTTGATGTTAAGTTTTTGTAGCTCACCTTGCCATTGTTGTTGTGTGATGCCGCCAGCAAGTTGTGTGTTCAACGTAACTTTAGGCATGACCAATGATCCATTAATTTTTTGGTTAGCGATGGTGCCTTGGCTGAGTAACTTAATGGATTTAATGTAATGAGCTTGGGCGCGCAAATTATCAAGCTCAACTTGTACGTTGGCAGGCGCACTTGCATCGGCACCTAAATCAATGTTCGCTGATAACGCATCAAGCGATAGCCAGGGTAGTTTGATATTTTTGCCCACTGCCGTGGCTTTAACGATGGGCTGTTTCAAGCTGCCTTTGATGCGACCTTCGCTGTTAAATTGCCCGCCACCGTGTTTCCAAATGGCAGTGAGGTTAGGCAGTTTTGCTTGCCAGTTGAGATCCCATTGTTGCGCTAGTTGCCCTGAAGCATTAAGGCGGTTTTGTCCGAGCTTGACGCTGAGTTGTTTAATGAGTAGCTGCTTGTTTGCCAAGTTTATGTCGGCTTGCCCGGTTAAATTGTATTTATGCAAGTTACCACTGAGTTTGGAAACAATGAGGTGATTGCTAAGCTGTTGTTGTTTGCTGTTGTATTGACCGTTGAATGTGCTGGCAACATTGAGGTTGCCTTCCCAACGACTCCACTGTAGACCAGGATTAATGTTTTGGGCGTTAATGTTCGCTTGCCACATGATAGCCTTTTGCCAATCTATCGCGGCATTTGCTGTTAACTTGCCACCGAGTGTTTCACCGGTTAGTTGTTTGATTTGAAGGCTATGATAGTTACCTGAACCATTGATCGACCAGTTGCCAAAAGGTATTTTTGATCCGCTGATATCAGTCACGATTGAAAATTGATAATTGTTCAAGGGCCCTTTAATGATAGCGCGACCTTGTTGCATCGATATCGATGAGAAGCCGTTAACCACCCACGCTGCGCGTTGCCAATCAATGCTTGCATCGATGCCTGGGTTGTCAGCTAACTGAGTGAAAACAATGTTTAAGTTGCTTTTGAACGGCTGCGTCGTTTGTGCAGCGATTGTAAGTTTGTTTACATCACCATCAATATTGGCTTTGACATCAGCAAGTTGCTCCCGATTCGGGCTTCCTTTTAATTCTGCACGAAACTGTGTGGTGAATGGGGCTTTTGCTAGCACTTTACCTTGTGCCATCGCCTGATAATCAGGGGTGAGTAATTTGAATTGTTTAACTGTGACTTGCTGGCCAGAGGTTTGAATACCGCCAGTAATATGATTAATTTTTTTCATATTACCTTGTTGGTCAATGGTGACATCTTTGATATCAACGCGAGAGATGTTAACTCGTATGGGTAAGCCTTCCCATTTGTACGATTTTTCAGGTTGCTTGATGTTTTCTTTAGTTTTCTTCGCGGGCTTTTTGTTTTCTAAGGTCTTATAGTAAACCCCCTGAACATTGAACGTTTTTAATTTAAGGTTGCCAACAATCAAAGGGAGGAGCGAACCTTTTAGGTAAACATGGTTGACGTTAACAGACATGTCATCGTTGCGGTAACTCACATCTTTTAGTGTTAACGAGCTGATTAAACGACCGTTGATTTGTCCGATCTCAGTTTTGCCTGGAATAGCATGTTTGGCTATAGCAAAAGCAATTCGCAAACCTGTATTGGTTGTTACCAGCAAGACAAATAGAATAAAGATAACAATCACGAGGGTGATGAGGGTATAAGCAATGTAACGTAACCACCTCATAGCTCTGGTCCTATGCTGAATTGGAATTTAAGCGGTTTGCCTTTTTTCGTTGACGCTTGGGCAAGACTAATTGCTAACGGTCCGACAGGTGTTTGATAAATTAATGAGAGGCCCATCCCGCGTTGTGGGTCGATGGGGAAGTTGTTAAACACATTTCCTTCATCAACAAAAGTGCCCACCCATAAGTTGCCAACAATCCGGCGTTGAATTTCGCCGCTGCCAATCATTAAGTAACGGCCTGGTCCGAGTGAGTTGTAATTATATCCTCGCATGCTGTATATGCCACCTGCATAAAACTGCAAGCTCAATGGTAGTTTGGTGATGCTGTTTTCGTTAATAAACGTATAACCTAGCTGACCACGTAAAATAATGCGAAAGTTTTTTGTAAAAAGCGGGTGTACCCATTTGTATTGCCAATTGGTTTGTATAAAGTTGACAGTTGAGCCCGCATGCCGGCTTGCACCGCGCCAGTTCATGCTAAACATGCTGCCTTTTGTAATTTTTAAAATATTGCCTGTTGATACGCGTCGCCATGTAAAGCCGGGAATTACCGCGCGCGCATCGTTATAGCCGGCGTTGCTTGAAAAGCGATAGCGCTCAGATAAAAAATCAACTTGATAGGTTTGCTGCCAGCCCCATAGCTTAAAGGTATCGGCCAGCGATAAACGATTACCAAAACTTTTTTGTGTGCGATAAGGGGCTAACGTAAAGTGCGTGCCGGTGATAGTGTATTGATCGGTCGATGGTTTGCTTCC
The DNA here is from genome assembly GCA_002707695.1 of Legionellaceae bacterium. Lineage (GTDB taxonomy): Bacteria > Pseudomonadota > Gammaproteobacteria > UBA12402 > UBA12402. Next base: position 51,025 of record PANR01000018.1, on the reverse strand, counting down.
TGGAATTAAATATTGCGCGGTTAGTGCATTATTTATTTTAGAAAGCATGGTATTTAAGCTGAACTTATGCCCGTATTTATTAACCCATCGCCAGTTAATACTGCCCAAAAGTCGTGGACCGGTGCCTGTACCGTAACCAATACCTACACGATAAAATTTTTGTTTGTTGCGTGTGAGCTGCATATCAATGGGAATTTGTTGATTGACGGCTTTATCTTTTTCTGGGTTGGCAATGACGCTTTTAAAGTAACCACTTTGTGAAAGTAGTTGTTGAAAGTCAGTTAGCGTAGTAGTTGAGTAAGGATCGCCAGTTTTAAATGGAATATAGCGTTTTAACAAACTATCGGAAATCGGGCTTGGTGAAAAGCTTACATCACCAAAGTAATATCGCGGCCCTGTTTGCAATGTTAAATCAAGAACACAAGTGTAAGCGCTAGGGTTGATGGTGATTTTATCAATCGTGTATTTTGCATCAATGAATCCAGCAGCATGGGCGGTGTCGATAAGTAAATCTTTGGTTTTATCGTAGTGTTCTGTGGTAAACACCGCTCCCGTTTTTAAAGGGACTTTGTCAAACGCCATGGTAATATGTTTATTGATATTGCCAGGGCCCATAATCCGAATATTGGCGACGGTGACGGTGAGCTTGGGGCCAAGTTCTACATCGTAGGTAGCTGTCCAGGCATCACCGCGATTGCTTAAGTTCGATTTGATCGTCGGGTTAAAGTAACCGTAGGGCGCCACAGCAGCTTCAATGTTTTTGGGGCCTTCACTAAAAAATTCGCCAATCTCACTTTTAGTCAGTGTTTCGTTGTTATGTTCCTGGTTAATTTTTAATCGAGCCAGGGCGTTGTTAAGCACTTTTTTGTTTTTAATACCGGTGATCACGTTCTTAAGCGAGAGCGCCGCGAGCGCCTGTGTCGTGCAGCACAAAGCAACACAGAGTGTGAGTAGAACACTAATTTTTCTCATGTTCAGAGCTTAGCAAATATCGTTCAAAGAGTGAACTGGCGTCTAACTAAAGAAACCAGTTTCGTTAAAGTAATTTAAGTATTTCTCTAACAGCATGCTGCTGTTGGGGAATTTGATATCAGTCTGTTCGATCGCCTGCATTGTGCGTTCGCAATGTATGTGATGGTTAAACATTAGGCGAACGGCTGGCATAAGTTTGGCAAAAGTGCCAGGCGCTTCATAAGCAGCGCGTAAGGGGTAGAGAGCATTGCTTTCATCAATAGCTGAAAACGCTTCAACCCATTCTTTTTCAGGAATGACCTCGACCTTGTGATCAAAGCGATTGAGTGCATCAATGATTTCTAACCAGCTCACAAGGTGAGGGTTGTTGATATTGTACGCGCCACTTTTTGCATGAGTTTGCAGGCCGATGCTGCCAATAATACTTGCAGCAATATCACTAGGCACAAAACTTCGAGCATCAGGCCAATCGGGCGCGATGCCCATTTGTGCACAGGCTTTTAGCTCGAGCATCATGTGATCTTTTTCAGCATGTTGCACACCTGTTTTGCTGTCGCCTGTGATTTGTCCTAATCGAAAAACACGGCAGGGCAGGCCTCGTTCAATGGCCTGAAAAATGAGTTTTTCAGCGACAAATTTACTTTGTAAATAGCCTATATGCAGTCTGTCCCCTTGATTATCTGGCTCTGGCAACTCCTCTACTAAGCAGCCATCTAAATCAATACGATTAATCGCGCCGATAGTTGATGTGAAGTTAACAAGTTTAGTTTTATATTTTGCTGCCAGTGCGAGTGTGCGATGCAAGCTTAATGCGTTGGTTTGACGAATGTCTGCTTGTTTGTTCTCGCCTTCAGAATAAGGCCTGACGTGATTTGTCCAAGCGGCATTATGAAAAATTATATCGATGGTTTGTGCGAGAAATTGATAGGTTTCAACGTTGAGTCCAAATTTTTTTTCAGCAATATTGCCGTGTACCACATGAATACGTGAGTGATCAATGTGCTTGTCTAAACCATCGCGTTCAAGTTGTGTGAGAAGATAGTTTTTGGCAAGCTCACCATGACGGTGATGGACTAAACAATAAATATTAGCTTTTGTGTTGTCGAGCAAGTAGCGAAGTAGATGAGGCCCAACAATACCCGTTGCGCCAATTAACAAAATATTCTCAGCTCGATTTGGTGGTGTGATATCGCCGGCAGGTTGAATGCTATCTGATAAAACGCTATCCTCTTGCATCAATTTGGCCGTTGAGGGCAGGTCAAGTTTTCGGCCCATGCCAAACAGGCGTTTGAGTAAGTTCCATAGCCAGATTATCCACTTAAACATGATTGCTCCTTCTCATTCTCCTATAAATATAGCATAATTTCAGGCAATGTAACGAGCTAGAGAATAAAATGAAGATTAAAACACGTTTTGCACCAAGTCCCACCGGGTTTTTTCATGTTGGCAGTGCACGGACAGCATTATTTGCTTATTTGTTTGCCCGCTCCCAAGAGGGTGAGTTTATTTTGCGTATTGAAGATACCGATCGTGAGCGTTCGACTGACGAGGCTACACAAATTATTTTGGAAGGCATGGCCTGGTTGGGCCTGGAGCATGATGGAGAAATCACTTATCAAACCAAACGTTTTGATCGTTATAAAGCGGTGATTGATCAATTGCTTGAGTCAGGGAATGCCTATCGTTGTTATTGTTCTAAAGAACGGCTCGAAAAATTGCGTGCAACACAAATGAGTAATAAAGAAAATCCACGTTATGATGGTTGCTGTCGTGAATTGACAGAAAAAAAAGATGCACCTTTTGTTGTGCGGTTTAAAAATCCTGAGTCTGGCGCGGTTGAATTCGATGACATGATTCGTGGCCGTATTACCGTGAATAACAGTGAATTGGATGATTTAATTTTAGCGCGAACCGATGGTACACCCACTTATAATTTTACCGTTGTAGTAGATGATGCAGATATGGACATCACGCATGTGTTGCGTGGTGATGATCATTTAAGTAACACGCCTAAACAAATTAATCTTTTTAACGCACTGGGTGTTAACCCTCCTGTTTATGGCCATTTGCCGATGATTCATGGCGATGATGGCAAAAAACTTTCTAAGCGTCATGGTGCGGTGAGTGTGTTGGAGTATCGTGAAGATGGTTATTTGCCAGAAGCTTTATTAAACTATTTAGTGCGCTTGGGATGGTCGTGTGGCGATCAGGAAATTTTTTCGAAACAAGACATGATTGCTTTGTTTGATGTTAAAAACATTAGTCGTTCACCCGCGGTATTTAATCATGAAAAATTATTATGGTTAAACCAACATTATATTAAATCACTTAATCGTCATGATGTTGCGGCCGTGTTAAAACCTCACTTGCTCAAACGTGATTTGGATGTGAGCCAAGGGCCCGAGTTGATTGATTTGGTGGCCTTATTGGCAGATCGCGCTAAAACGCTCGAAGAAATGGCCGACATGAGCCGCTATTTTTATCAGGATGTTAAACACTATGATGAAAAGGCCGCAAAGAAATTTTTGACCACGGAAACGGCTGCCGTGTTTGAGGCGCTTCTTGCTAAATTCAGTGCGCTTGAGCATTGGGAGCGTGAGGCCTTGCATGAGGTTATCAAAGGCACGTCCACTGAGCTTAATCTCGGTATGGGCAAGGTCGCCCAGCCCATCCGCGTGGCCGTTACTGGCAGCACCATTTCGCCCTCCATCGATGCCACCTTGGCGCTTCTTGGGCGTGAAAAAACCCTCCAGCGCCTTGAGCAGGCGTTGTTATGCTGCAAAAAAGCATAAATATCCGAATAATTTGATGGTATATTTTGATGTTTATGCTAACATCAAAATATAGTGATTTTAGTGATGAGGTGGCTATGAGAACAACAGTGACTATTCCAGACAGCTTGCTCGCAGATTTAATGGCTTATACGCATGCACGCAAGCGAACCGAGGCAGTTAACATGGCTATAGAAGAGTGGATCCGTTATCGAAAAATACAAGAAATCAAAAAGTTACGCGGGAAAGTTGGCATTGCCAATGACTGGCGCCAATTGCGTGACCTTGATAAGGATGAAGAATAAGTGCGCAAGGTGTTGGTGGATACGTCTGCCTGGATAGACTATTTCCGCGACGGTCCTGGACTAGTGTCTGAGTTGATGGAAAAAGCGTTGGATGCTGATGAGGTTGTATTATGTGGCATCGTCGAAATGGAGCTTATCCGAGGGCTGCATAACAAAGAAAAAACTAAGGTATTACCCTTATTATCGGCGCTGCCTTATGTTGATATTGAACGAAATGATTTTGTATTGGCTGGCCAGTGGATGGCTGCTTTGAGAGGTCGTGGGGTGACTGTGTCGAGCACAGATTCACTGATTGCGACGGTATGCAAAAAGCACGATTTATCTATTCTGACGCTTGATAAAGACTTCAAGTATTTTGATGAGGTTAAAGTCTACGGTTTGCAATAGCCGATCCTTAAGAATATCGCTAGTTTATCATTGACAAGGTTGGTTGAGCTGCATAGAATCTCGGTCTTTGCGGGGCTATAGCTCAGCTGGGAGAGCGCTTGCATGGCATGCAAGAGGTCAGCGGTTCGATCCCGCTTAGCTCCACCATGCATCGCTAAGGCTGCGCATGGCAAGCCGGCTAGAGCAAAGTCAGGCAAAAAGAAATAGAGTCAAGTATTTTTGCTTTAGGCGAGATGCTGAGGATGAAAATGAAGGAGCTTACTTGTGTAAGTGACTGAAGTTTGAGGCCGAACGCAGCGATGCATAAAGTGAAAAGACGAAGATTATATTGGGTCCCCGTCGTCTAGAGGCCTAGGACACCACCCTTTCACGGTGAAAACACGGGTTCGACTCCCGTCGGGGATGCCATTTTAATCAATGTTAATTATTATACTTGCCTGGCCCTCAGGCTCCCATGTAGGTTTAGTTTATAATTTGGGCTGTAAATGGCTACTATCAATTATGCTGGGTGGGCTGTCGATACCGGCGCTAAGCTAGCAACTCGACATTTTTCTGACGATCAAAATCCCACGAAGATAGCATTATCATTAAGTGCCAATCAAACTACCTATGAAGGCTGGTGGCCGCTGCCGCCTGATGATTATCGATCTACAGTCATTACTGGGATTTGTCTACTGGACGCAAGATGGCAGCTTGAGTTTGAAAAAAAAGGTAGAGGAAATCCACCATCTCGTCGGGCGTTGACTTCACCGCTTGAAAGAAAAAAAGCCGTTGAAAAAATCCATTCCGGCGATAGGGTGACTAAAATGTATGTGCCACAGACGTTGGGTAAATATCATCAGTATTTGATTGCATGGCAGGTTGAAAAAATTGAATTATTAAAACCCAAGCGTATTCTCTATCATTTTCCTCTTTTAGAGTATCATTACTATCTTGAACAGATTGAAATTTTATTGCAACGTTCATTGCTAACCATACACGAAGCAGTTGAAAAATTTGCTCATGCTCTCAAGCTGCAGGTCAAAGACGCTTTTGTGAAAAAAGGATTGGTAGCTCCTGAGTTTATTTCACCTTTTCATGCAGCAAATGGCGATCCTATCAAGTCGTTTATGATGCCTTACGAGAAACCTGAATATTTTGATTGCAAACTTGAGGACTGTGTTGGGGTTGAAGATATGAACGAAATAAAATTGTCACACCAGGCATTTAAAGTGCATGGCATAAAAATCCCCGTGTTAGCCGGCTTGATTGGGTTTCCAAATTGTTATCTCTACTCAAAATCGATTGATAATACTGATTGTTTTTGTTTGTAGTGTTTCAGTCATATCATGGACGTTGTTGTTTTTTGTTTGACTTTGTCTATGGCTGATGGCCTTATTTTGTCGCCCTTGCTGGCGGTGCAGCTGCTGCAGCTGAAGTTTCCTCTGTTGGTGAAAAAAAATGTTGAGTAGTGCCAGTAGCGCTAGGCGGCAAGGGTGTTTCTTCTGCATCATCAACTATTTTGGGAAGCAGTATATCAGGCATAGTGGGTGGGTTTTTGCGAAAAGTGACGGTTGTTTTTTTGCTCAGTGCTTTACAGTCTACAATGGTTACATGATGAATCATGCTGTTTACACAAGGCAGGGCATCTTCATGAATACCAAAACAGTCAGGTTCTGCATCTCCTTTTTCAACGACTGTTGCAAACTTTCCATCAGATTGCTGTAAGGAAAGCAGCAGATCCAAAGCACCTTTATAAAGATAAATGCCGCAACAGTATCGATGGTCAACACCTGGCTTACCTTCCTTGTAATAAAACCATTTTTCTCTTTCTAAAGAGCCAGCATGCTGAGCAAAGCATTTGCCTGCACAAAGAGATGTTCGCTCTTCCTCACTGACTAGCCGATAGATAATGTCATATTCAGTAGTGCTGGCCGGCTTGAATTGACACAAGGCTGCTATATCTTGCGCGCGTTGACGCAATCTTGGCGCGTTTTTTTGCCAATATTTTAGTAAGGCCTGCATTTTTTTCAGCCCATCCGGTGGCTCACACATTTCGCCATCAGCCGATGATAAAAAATGAGAATATTCGCTGAGCTCAGCATCAGCTTTGTGAAGTTCACCGTGGTTTAGGCCTAGTTGTTGAAGTAAATCAATGTGCTCAGGCCCTGTGGTAGCAAGGCAGCCAATGCCGCCGGTGTGGCCACAGCCGGGTTCGCATGGAGGAAGCTGTTGGTAGGCCTTGTCTAATTGCGCATATTTGGATTCTAGATCAGTAACTTTTGCTAAAATGTCTTCATATTTTTTTTGGCTATCGCGCATTAAATTGACAACTCTCATACGCTCTCCACGCAGCTCACAGGCTTTAACTTTGTTTACTGAATAAAGTGTTTGCTCAGATAGCGGGGCCACCAAATTCGAAGCAAATTGAAGGTAGGCAATATATTGAAGGCGAGTGAAGGTTTGTGCGTGAGCTGCCTCGGGCGAAGATGCACCCCAGGCAAGCGTGACAAATTCATAAAAATCGACAAAACGTCCTTCTTCGTAAAATATTGCTTTCGCTTTTTCAAAAGCTAAATTATTTTCGGCCATTAAGAGCTTCTTTCCTTCATCCCTTATACGTCGAGTCAACCGTTCTTCAACAGCAACGACGGTTGGGTGGCGTGCCGCTTGCGGCAAAAGCATTGGCCTTATTTCTGCGAGTGTTGCTGCAAAACGTTGCTTTGTTTCTTCATCAGCCGGGGATGCTTCGAGTAGCGAGCTGAATGCCCAATCGAAATTTTCCATAAATGGGGAGCTCTCGATAGCCTCATGGTACTCATTGATCAGTGGGTTAAACACTGCCTTAATTTCTTTTACTTTGCTTTCGCCCGTCCGAAATATTGCTTCTAGATAGGGCTTAATTAACGCGGTGTGAAAAAAGGCCATCATTGCTTTTTTCAGTTGGTTTTCTGAATCAATGGGATGAGTCTCGGTAGAGATAAAGTCAACAAACTTCATGCAAATTCCCCTCTTTCTACGTAGTTGCTTTATGCGTTATTGTGCAAATATTTTTAATTGATATTCGTTGATGAGTGCAAACGAATATATCATTTGACTTGATTATGCGGCAAGTTATTTTCCATCGGGGATGCCATTTTAATCAATGCGTTAGCATGCTTTTGCTATCAGCAAGCCGTTGTGCTAGCATCTGGGCCTTATTTCACCAAGTATAGCAAAAAATGATCAAGTCAATAGGCTTGATGAGTGAGAAAAGATGCCATCGAATCCCAAGCTGAATGAATTTTATGAAAACTTGCCTAAAGCGAAGCAAGCGCTCTATGCGGAATTGAAAGCGCACATCATGTGTTTTCTTGCAGGAACCGTCGCCGGTATAGAGACTCGTGCACTGATGTTGGTGTGTGGGATCTATGCTTACGATACCATGTATCATTTGATTCAAAAGCATGCTAAGCGATTGGCGCCAGGCGAAGTACTCAAGATTTGTGATGTTGCTTGCGGCTATGCGTTTCTCGTTCCGCTTATCGATATGATTTGTCAGAAAGAAAAAATTCGCTATCAACTTGTGTTGACAGATATTGATTTAGTTAGCACTGGGTTCAACTATTCTGCATTTTTTACCAATGTGTATGCTGATAAGCGTTTTGACCATATAACGTTTGTCAAAACTGATGCAGCCGATCCGAAAGGGTGTGTTGATGCAATGCGAAGCGCAAAGGTATTCCCTGAAAGTGGGTTTCACGTGGTATGTTATTTTCAGCCCAATATGAGCGGTGAAGCCAATGATCCATTTGTAGAAATTTTTAAAGATACCATTCCAGCGCTGGCAGGAAAGGAAGCAGATCTATTGGCGACGTTTCATCACCGAATCGAAGTGGCTCGTCTCGTTACAGTGCCTATGGCAGACGAAAAATTTAGGCGTAGCTGCCCCTACCCGCAGATGAAACCTTTTATAGACGAAGCCAAAGCTTCACCCGATCCAAGCCGCTATCTGGCTAGTGAGGAGGTTACACTTCGATTTTTAGATAACCAGCGTTTGTCTATGGCGGCTGTCAGACTCGCAAGACAAGCACCTTATCCTACGGTTAAGATGCTTCGATTGGGTGAAGCACTTACGCCTTTTACTTTTCAATTTGTTTTTGATGTGCGGTTAAATCCCGCTAAACTTTATCAAGCCGGGCGTTATCAAAGTGCGCTTGAGCTTTATCAAGAGCGACAAAAAAACAGTGATCGTTACACACCCCAACAAAAAGCGACACTACTGCTCAATATTGGCCGTTGTCATTTAAGATTGCAGCACTATCAATTTGCGCGCGCTGCTTTTAGCGACGCGATTAAGCACACTAGTGCCGATCAGCAAGCGTTTTATACGGCTAATTTACAAGAAGCAGAAGGGTGGTTGTTAGTAGAAAAGGGTGAGGATCCAAAAGCGTTGTTTAGTTCAGCTGTTGAGGCATATACAAAACTTGGCAAACCAACTAGCTATTATTCTGAATTAGCTGAGTACTTAAGCAAACCAACAGGTTCACTCAGCGCAGCAGCCACATTGCACAGCGGTGCAGATGGTGCTGCAGCGGGTGGGCTGCGAGCAGCTGTTCCTAAAACTCTTTAAGTGATAAAGCGTAATGTGCTCATTAGTTTAATATCCAAAGGCTAACATTAAGCAAGGCTGCAAAACTTACCCAGATAAAATAAGGCGTTAGCCAGTAAGCAACGACTCTATAAGTTCTGTAAGCACAGATCAAAATAATGAGTAAAGTTATCCAAAGTAAGCTGATATCTATGAGTGCCCAGCTTATTGATTCCCAGAGAAAAAATAAAAAAGACCACAAAAAATTAAAGAGCAATTGTATGAGAAATAAAATCCATAACCCTTTATGCTGCTTTCGTTTGTTCCAAATCAATCCACCAGCAATTCCTATCATGATGTAGAGCACTGTCCAAATGGGTCCAAAAACAAAGGAGGGGGGGTTGAATACAGGTTTGTTGAGCGTATGATACCATGAGTTGGTATTTGATGCTGTCACCCAGCCCTCGATGCCAGCAATTAATAAACATAAAACTACGCCTATAAAACACGGCAGGATGATCTGTTTGTTTCTTTTCATGCGAATCATTATAAAGCCTATGGGAGATTGTGGCTATGCATTTTGATCAAAGTATTTGGATTATCGGTGGGGGCGGGGTCGGCAAGGCTTTGGCTAAAAAATATCAAGACTTGGGTGTTGAAGCAGTACTAATTTCACGTCCAGAATATGATATCACCCAGCGTGAAGATGTTAGGCGCTTGTTTCAAACCGGTCAACTGCCATCTGTTATCGTCAATACTGTTGGCATGCTTTATGACGATCAGCACATGCCTGAGAAATCACTTTCAACATTTGAGGCTGAGTGGTTTTATGAGAGCTTGCGTGTGAACGCCATACCAGTGATGTGGATTGCACAATGTCTCTCAGAAAAGCTGAGTAGACAAGATGAATTAATTTTTATTACGTTGTCCGCGAGGGTGTCTAGCCTTTCAGACAATCGCTTAGGAGGGTGGTATAGCTATCGGGCCAGTAAGTGTGCCTTAAACATGTTGATTAAAAATATCAGCATTGAGTGGTCTCGTCGTTTTCCGAAAGTGGCCATCTGTGGATATCATCCAGGCACAGTAGATACCCGCTTAACTAAACCATTTCAAAAATATATCAAGCCTGAAAAGTTATTTTCCCCACAGCAAGCGGCGGGTTATTTGTTTGATCAGATTCAAAAAACAACGCCTGCCATGAGTGGTGATTTATTCGACTGGCAGGGAGAGCGTATTGAGTTCTAACAAGCGTGGCTTTAAGGCTCTTTAATGTGATGTAACGTAAATTCATTCACTTCGGGTTGCAAGGTAATATGCTCAATTTCATATTTGTCATGCAGCAGGTGTTTTAAGTGTTTAAGGTAGGTTTGCCAGTGCTCGATGTTGGTTAAGTTGACGTGGGCAGTTAGCATGATTTGACCTGTTGCTAATGTCCAAATATGTAAATCATGCACCGAGTGAATGCCGTCGACGCTCGCCATATGATTTCCAACGTCAGCAAGTGTCATGCCTTTTGGCACGCCTTCCATAAGAACGGATAAGGTTTCCAGTAGCAGTCGAAAGCTAGCAACAAAAATTAATCCGGCGATGACAAAAGATAAGATGGCATCAATGGGCATCCAGCCAGTAAAATAAATAATAACCCCTGCAATAATAGCAGCAAATGAGCCGAGCACATCGCCCAGTACGTGAATAATCGCTGCGCGAATATTTAAATTTTTCTCGCCGTGGCTTAATACGTACGCCACAACAATATTGGCAATTAAACCAATCGCGGCGATGATGGCCACGGTACCGCCGTCAACATGATGTTCGCGATGTAGGCGGTCGACACCTGTGGCTACAATAGCAATCACCATAATTAACAAAATCATGCTGCTAATAGTTGCCCCAATCACTTCGGCACGGCCAAGCCCATAAGTAAATTTATCTGACGGTGGTCGCTTAGCGATCCATGCGGCAAAGCCGGCAAGCATTAAGGAAGCAGCATCGGTGAGCATATGCGCCGCATCACTCCAGAGTGCCAGTGAATTAGCAATGGCGCCCCCAATGACTTCGATAATAGCAAAGCCAAAAATAATGATCGTCGCGATGATAATCACTTTAAGTGACGAGTTTGCGCCGTGGTGATGGTGCCCATGTCCGTGACCATGGCTATGACTATGACCGTGGTGATGATGTCCCATGTTAAATAACCTTGTTGTTGAGTATTGATTGAAACTCAGCTTTTGCTGTGCCAATTATTTTTTCAATAAAACGTTTTTTTCGTTGTGTGCTAATTTGATAAATCGATTGTTTTTTTGTAGCTTGTAAAAGATAGTCGTCACTTGTGTTGATCTCGTCAATCAACTTTAGTTCAAGTGCGCGTGCGCCAAACCAAAAGTCACCTTTTGCAATTTTTTCAATCTCCACTTGGGGTCGATGCGTTTTAACATGTTCTATAAACTGCTGATGAATGTCATCAATGATGGTTTGTGCTTTTTGACGATCTTCATCAGTGTTTTTGCCAAGCAGGGTTAAGTTGCGTTTGTTTTCACCCGCAGTGAGTAATTCAACATCAATACCGCGCGATTTTAAAAACTGATGAACGTTGGGCGCTTGTAATACCACGCCAATTGAGCCTAGCACAGCAAAGGGCGCTGCGAGAATTCGATTGGCGACACAGGCCATCATGTATCCGCCGCTTGCCGCCACTCGGTCGACGGCGACAGTGAGTGGAATGTTCGCTGTGCGGATGCGCTGCAATTGCGATGCAGCTAATCCATAGTTGGTCACTTCACCGCCTGGGCTTTCTAGCTGCAGTAACACTTCGTCTTTTTCCGTTGCGCTGGTGAGTATCATGGTAATTTCATCACGCAGCTGACCAACACCTTTTGCTGTCATATCACCTTTAAACTGCAGCACAAATAAGCGAGGATTGTTTTTATTTTTCGTTTTTATATTTTTTTTAAATTGTTTAAATGCTTTTTTGTCGAGTATTTCTTCTTGCAGTGTCGACTGCATATCTTGATATTTTTTATTAAGATTCTCGATTTTTAATCGATTTTTTTTACTATCCAGTTTGCCGCGAGCAAGGAGTGTGAAAAACGCGATGAAGATCGCTACAATTGCGATGACGATGATCAATGTCTCGATGGCAAAAAGGCCAAGGCCAAGCCAGGGATGATGCATGATGTTTTCCTTGCTGTGTTGGGTTATCTGCGTGGGGCTAGTTTATCTTGTGATATTTGAAAATAAAAGAGATGAGAGGCTGTTTGATTAATTCTTTACTCATGTTGCTTGCAAACACGCTCACGTACATCTCTGCCTCGCTCCGGATTGGACATCCTGTCCAATCAGGGTTTGTTCGACCAACCCTTCACGCAGTTCTTTCAGCAAGACCGCTAGGCAGTCAAAAAGGGTTTGTTTGCCATAGACATTTGTTGCTATGATGGCGGAACCTTTGTTTTTCTTCCAAATGTTTTCCCAATTTTTGCGCAAATTAAGTCGACCAATGGAGTAGCTTATGCTAGAATATTGCAGTGTTGTTGAGATGCCTTGTTTTTTGGGTGGGGCCAAGAAGTATTTGACAGATGATGAGAGGTCTCTAATGATTTCTTTTTTGGCACAGTTTCCAGAGTCGGGAAATGTGATTCCTGGCAGTGGTGGTTTGAGAAAATTAAGATGGAGGCAATCGGGCCAAGGCAAAAGAGGTGGAGTGAGAGTGATTTATTATTTCTATAATAATACGGCCCCACTTGTGTTGCTGGATCTTTATTCAAAGCATGACAAAGAAGATCTTGATAAATCAGAGCTAAAGATGTTGTCTAAATTGGCCAATGAATTGAAATTAAGTTACAGGCGAGGTGTAAAATGAGTGACATGGGGCAGCGATTGAAAAAGGGCTTAGAAGATGCCATTGAGTTTATGAAAGGTGATAAGTCGAAGGGAATTGAGCATATTGTGTTGCGAGGCGAGGTTGATGTTAGAAAGATTCGTCAAAAAATTGGATTGACGCAAGAGCAATTTGCAGCTCTGTACTCATTTAATTTGAGAACGCTGCAGCATTGGGAGCAGGGGACACGTCAGCCTCAAGGTCCAGCTAAAGTCCTGTTAAAATTAATCCAGAAGGATCCAAAAACAATTGAGCGCTTATTGAGAGGTTGACGTGAAGTTTGGTAGTATGTGAAGTGTTAAGCTGAGAGAATGTGTATGAAAGCATTGATTAAAGTATTTACCTTATTGCTGCTGATCGGCGCGCTCTCGGGCTGTTTGCTCAAAGCACCCATTGATGCGGCTGCTGATGTGGGTAGTGGCGCGGTGCATGTGGCAACGGATGTGGTGTAATACGTGTTGGAGTTTAGATGATGAAAAAAATAATGATGATAGTGGCGCTGAGTACTGTTACATGCTTATCGGGTTGCGCCGTAGTGATGCAATCCCATGAAACAGCGAAACCCGTTGCTCCACAACCCACAGTTAAAAACGTGTCTGGCAAAATTCAACAAGGGTATTATGTTTCGCGAATTGGCAAAGCCGTGCCAGGGCAAATGTCAGTGCCCGCTAGTTTTTCAGTCATGGTGCCACAGGCGGCAGATGCGTCGGAGTATGAATATACCCAAGTTAGTGATCAACAAGGGCCAAGTTATACGGCTGTGAATTTTGGACCAGGCTGGCACGATCAAACCGTTTATCGTCTTAAAGTCTCTATACCACCGGCGACGATGCCGTTTAAGCTTTATGCGACACAGGTGCTTCAAGAAACTGTTAAGCGAATGAAAGCCGTTTATCAAGTCACACCAATCAAACTTTATCAGGCTACACATGCTATTAAAGGCCATCCCGCGTTATTTGCTGTGTATCAACAGACGGATAAAACCAGCGGAAAAGTTTTCACTCAGGTTGTGTATGTTTGGCAGCAACAACGTTATGGCATTGAGTGTTGGCTAACTGGCACCAGCACCAGTCAGATTAACCCCATTGATGGTGTTACGCGTTTTGAAGTAGTTAAAAACAACTTTTTGCCGTTCAAACGTTTTGTCAACAGTATTAAAGTGGCCGTGTAGCGTTTTGATTAAGTATGGTTAAGATATTTGTATTACGTGGGCGAATAAGTATTAACATGTAGGGCGAATGTTGTTTCAAGCTAAAACGAAGCGGCAATTGTTTTGCGTCAATCGCTTCTTCCTTGTAAACATAATTTTTCAATGACGGCATGAGTTCTTCGATTGCAGAAAGTGTTTCAATATTCTGGTTTTGGTGCGTCAATGAATAATGATGAACCGTCTGATAATAGATTGTGCCTACCCAAAGTGGCTTATTGCCTGGTTGAAGCGTAACGTGTGCATCCCATAAGAAAATCACAGCAGGTTGCCCTGTACCCGTGGTGCGAATGCCGATATAGGCGGGGGGGTGATCGTTCTTTAATTCTTCGATGATGGTGATGTGTTTTACTTTATCTTCTTGCGTGACGCGCTCGAATAGGGTGAAAAAGTTATTGACGGGCACATTTCGCCAGCCATTTGCTGCTAAAGTTGAAATGATATCTTCAAGTGAGCTGCTCCACTGCACATTCAAAATCTGTTGTGCTTCGCCCAAGCGTCCTGCGCGGTATAATGGTATTTTATTGCTTTGTTGATTCCACCAGCTGTCTTCATCAATTTGATGCTCGGGCCAAACAGGTTGATAGTCTTCTTGCAGCATGTGAAGGTGTTTGTGAAGATACCAGCCGCCAAAGATAAACAAAGTGATGAGTGCAGTTGTTAGTATGCCGATCCAATTAATCTCTGGCATCGTTGAGCGACGATAAGCAATGATCACCCCTGAAAGTACTGCGCCTGCAAGTAATGCACCGCCCACAACATCCGTTAACCAGTGTGCGCCTAAATACAATCGGGACAAAGCCACAAGCGAGCAAATGACCGCGACGGTCCAATAAATAGCTTGCCGCCATTCAGGCATGCGACGCCCAAGTAAAAAACCAATAAATCCATAAAATGCAACGGATAACGACACATGCCCGCTGGGGTATGAGCTATTGATGGGGCCGTTGAGCAAACCAGGTGGTCTGGGATTGTAATACAAATGTTTGCAAGCATAAGCAATCACTGTGATTAAAATGACTAGGGCTAGCCAGTGCAATGCTGTGCGTCCATGGCGAGTGGCAAGCAGATAAATAAAAACCGTTGCGCCAAGTGGGAGCAGCACAGCTTTTTGGCCTAATGTGCTAATGAGCAACATGATTTTTGTCATGCCTGGCGTGTACATGCCACGAAAGAGGTGATAGAACGGTTCGTTCCAATCGGTGAGCATGCTGTGCGTGATGACATTTAGCCAAAGAATAACAAACAAGCTTGTGAGAATCAGCGCAAAAACCGCTAGCGCGAGCTGGCCTGATTCCGTTCTTTCTTGTGGAAAACGCAGTAAGTTGCAGATGACATGTGCTTTAGGGCGTTTTTTAAGTTTTTGCCAGACTGCATCGGAAATGGCGTTGAGGTGTTGATAAATCCATTTCGAACTTGCTTTTAAAATACAGGTGACAACCCATAATACCACTAATAAAGATAAGATGAGCAAAATAACTTTTGCAGCCATTTCGGCAGGAATTTCGAGTGACGCAATACCAATTAAAAATCCTGGCAGCATATAAGCAATGGCCCAACAAAGTGCAGAGACAATGTCGACAAGATAAAAACGTAATGGGGGAATTTCTAACATGCCGGCAACCAAGGGCACAAACGCGCGAATTGCACCAACAAAACGACCGATAAAGATACTTTTACCACCATGCTGTGCAATAAACTGTTGGCCACGTTCGAGCATTTTAGGGTATTTGCGAAAAGGCCACATGCGTTTTAATTGATCTTTGTAGTAATAACCGATTAACAAACCAATGCTATCACCCGCGACTGCGCCGATGGTTGCGCAAGCAAGCGTTGCAGATAGCGGCATGACACCAGACCCAATGAGTACGCCTATGGCCGTCATGGTTACTGATCCTGGAATGATGGTGCCTAAAAGCGGAATACATTCAGCAAAAGCAACGAGAAAGGCGACCACCGATCCCCATTGTGGATGGCTGTGTAGCCAAAGGGTAAAAAGATGATAGTAGTTATGCACGTTGCTCTCTATTTTGCTGCCGGTTTTGCTACTGGTTTTTTACTGTGATGAAACCACCCTTCAACATGATCGGTTGACCGACGGAAGATCCCCCCTTTTGTGTCAGCCTCTAATGCGATGAGTGGCACGGTTTGCACAGTTTGGCCGTTGACGATCACATTGACTTTGCCTATGGCCTGTCCTTTTTTCACCGGCGCATTGATTGGACTGTTCAGCACGATGGTGGTCCGGACTTGGTTGGCTTGCGCGGTTGTGCTTGTAAAATACAACGGATCTTTCACGCCAACATTCAACATTTTTTTCTCACCGCCCCAAATGCGCGCTTGTGTAACGGGGGTGTTGGCAGCGTATAATGATTTTGTGGTGAAAAAGTGAAATCCGTATCGCAGCAAGGCCATGCTATCGCTCGCTCGTGCCTCATCACTTGGTGTACCAAGGACAACCGAAATTAATCGCATGCCCTGTGGATTTTTTGCCGAAGCAATTAAGCAGTATCCTGCCTCGCTCGTGTGACCTGTTTTCAAGCCATCAGCACCAGTAAACCGCCAGAGTAAACGGTTGCGGTTGGGTTGTTTGATTTTATTATAGGTTAACCATTTTTGGCTGAAGTAGTGATAGTCGTTTGGAAAATTGGTAATAATCGCGCGTGCGAGTAGTGCTAAATCATAAGCTGTGCTGACATGATTAGGATCAGGTAAACCGGTGCTGTCAACAAAGTGAGTTTGTGTCATGCCTAATGCTTGTGCTTGTTGGTTCATCATGTTGACAAAGCTTTGTTCGGTGCCGCCAATGTCTTGTGCGAGTGCAACGGTTGCGTCGTTACCTGAGTCAACAATTACACCTTGAATCAACAAGTCGACAGGTACGCGATCACCCACTTTAACAAACATTTTTGATCCACCCATGTGCCAAGCTTTTTTGCTGATTAACACGGTATCGGTGGGTTTGATGGTGCCATTTTTAATGGCACGGAAGGTAAGGTACAAGGTCATTAATTTTGTCAGGCTAGCAGGCTCATGCTGCGCATTCATGTTTTTTTGCGCGAGAATTTTGCCACTGTTGGCATCCATAAGCACATACGCTGTGGCATTGAGCGATGGTGCTGGTGGAAGGAGTTGGGGTTGAGGAGCAGCGAATGTAATGGTGCTAATGCATATAGCAACGAGTAACAGTGATAATTTTTTAAGCATCTGAACATCCTTCTTCGCGTTAAGACAATTTATTGCATAAGTCTAACACGAGTTTGGATGTTCAAAAACCTAAAATATTAAAAACGCCAGTCTATACCTAAGCTGAGTAGACCTGCGCCAACAATACCATAAACCGCGCCCTGATACTGAGCGACAAGCTGCACATTCGGTGTAAATGAATAGCCCGCGCCGATGCCGACATAAGGCAACAATAGGCTTGGCGATTTGGCGTTTTGCTGAGTGCCTTCGCTGTCTTTACCGCTGCCCGATGCGCTGGCATACATAACGCCGAGTTTACCGATAAAGGCAAATTGGTTGGCAACAGGTACGGTAAAGCGAGTGGTGAAATACGGAATATTGGTGTGACCTGATATATAAGCCTTATCGCCAGAAGAGGTGTCGTTCTCGGCTTCAACATTGACGTAGTTCTGCATAAAGCCTGCTTCTAAGGCAAAGAAATCACGTATGTTGTAGCCGACTGCGCCACTCCAACCCCAGCCTTGCATGCCCGTATCAGTATTGGTACTGGTTGATGATAAAACGCCCAAATAAGCAAAGTTGGTACCGCCGGTTGCTTCTACATACCAGGTTTTTGCTGGCCAGTAATAAGCCGATGTGTTGTGGTTGCTGCCCGCGAGTGAAGGAGCTGCCAAAGCGGTCGTCGATAATGCAGTTAACGCAAGTGCTGCGGGAATGATTTTTTTCATGAGATTCCTCTCTTAGTCTGTCAGTTAATTCAATGACCGCACTATACGCCAGGAAGCGGTCAAAAACAAGACGGCTGCCCGTTAGTTTGGAAGAAATTGCTCTCAGATCCTAGACATTCGCAACGAATTTGCTACGATGCGTGGGCTCGTTCGAGCAACTCATTCCTTTTTGCAACCTATTATCTTGCTTGCGGGATCATTGCGTCTGCAGAAAGGTTTTTTATTATTAACGTTAATCTAAGGAGAAAACGATGCGTTTAAAAACAATCACTGTTCTATTATTGGGTAGCTTGGCAATTATGGGTGCTCAGCAAGCCATTGCTGAAAGCAGTCACCATCACCGCTCAGCGGTTTTTCAAGCTCAGCCATCGGCTGTTAATCTCAATGGTGCGGATGCTGCCAGCTTGGCAGCCGTCAAGGGCATTGGCCCCAAACGTGCCAGCGCCATTGTAGCTTATCGCCAACAGCACGGCGCTTTTAAATCCGTGAGCGACTTGAGCCACGTGAAAGGCTTTGGTGATAAGTTGATTGCAAAAGTGAAGGGGAGGTTGACGGTAGGATAAATATAAGTATCCTTGTCGCTGAGGTGAGCTCTCCAAATGGGGGCACACCTCAGTCCTAAGGAACCTACACGCATGACAAAACAACCATTTTCAGAAGATCAATATATCTCTCTTGAAGATATTGTGAGGGCCCTGCTGCGTCGAAAAAAATTGTTTTTTAGCGCGCTCTTGATTTTCATACTGTTGAGTTTTGCTTATGTGTTTATGAGAAAACCAGAGTATCGGTTAACAGCCGTATTACGACCAGCTGGATACCAGGTTAATAGCGTCTTTCAACCTATTCAGCCAAATAGCGCAGTTTATTCAATGCTTAGTCAGTTGGTCTCTAGTGAGGACAGTTTGCCTCTCCAGATTATAAATGAGCAGGATAATCACCGGTTCACCATTCAGGCCGAAGGCCATGATTTAGCTGTATTACGTGAGCGGTTTGAAAAACAAACTCATTCTCTTTTGCGTGCTCTCACGACTTTTCAATCAGATGAGCTGGCATCTCAGCGACACCTTTTAGTTGAGGAGATGAGGTTTGTTAAACAGTTGCTTGTTGATAGTCAACAGCGGTTGAATCAGCTTGATGCAGAGCTTACTCCCCTACAGTCATCGGACGCTCGCGCTGAAGATCCGTTAGAAAAATTACGCGTCGTGTCAGAACTTCAACAAGAAAAGCTTTCATTGCTGCAAACTGCTCAACAAGCTCAGCTTAAGCTACTGCCTCTACAATCACGCCTCGACTCTCTAACGCCCGCCACTTTGTCAAAGCCCAGCGTATCAAGGGTGGAGCAATTCTCACATGCTCGTCTTTTAATTTTGTTGTTTTTTATTAGCGTGGTGGTTTCAGGCGGTCTTGTGTTCTTTGTTGACTTTCTGTCTAAGTTTCGCACAAAGGTTGATCGTGAACTGTAGCTGACGAAATTAAGTTAAAAAGCAGCTCTCTTGTTAGCTCATTTTTGCTGGACATGCTGCTAGCGAAAAGATCGTTGAGTTTTTGTGAAAAAATTTCTGTGTTGATGGCGCTTGTTTTCGCATAGAAAATTTTCCTATTTTTTGTGTTGATTAATTTTTCCTCATCATAGAAAAGTTCTTCATATAACTTTTCTCCCGGGCGCAGGCCAATATGTTCAATATTAATATCTTTGTTAGGGGTATTATTTGCTAATTTTATCAGTTGTTCAGCCAAGTATTGAATTTTGATGGGTTCTCCCATGTCTAGCACAAATAAATCACCGTTTTCTCCCATGCTAGCGGCCTGTAAAATAAGCTGGCAAGCTTCAGGTATCGTCATAAAATAACGGGTGATCTCTGGGTGTGTGACAGTGACGGGGCCACCCTGAGCAATTTGCTTTTTAAAGAGGGGGATAACGCTGCCTGCTGAGCCCAGCACATTGCCAAACCTTACAGTGATGAAAGCCGTTGTTTGCTGAGCGCTGAGATATTGACAGATAAGTTCGGCGCCCCGTTTGCTTGCGCCCATGACGTTGGTTGGGTTAACGGCTTTGTCAGTCGAAATAAGAACAAATTTCCCAACATTGGCTGCAATTGCAGCTCTAGCTAAAATTCCAGTGCCAATCATATTATTCTGA
Source organism: Legionellaceae bacterium (assembly GCA_002707695.1). Classification (GTDB taxonomy): domain Bacteria; phylum Pseudomonadota; class Gammaproteobacteria; order UBA12402; family UBA12402. The sequence goes on along the minus strand of PANR01000018.1, from coordinate 30,906 downwards.
ACGGCTATGTTTGGCTGTGTTTCTAGAAGTGGCACATGTTTATAGGCAGCCGCATGAAAAACGATGTCCGGTTTATGATGAGTTATCAGCCTTTTGACAAAAACTTCATCTGTGATGCTCATGAGGTGGTAATAAACGCTTCTACTAACTATTTTTTTGTTTAGCTCTTGATTAATTTTGTATAGATTGTATTCATTGTTGTCTACAACAATGAGTTGCTTTGGTAATAGTTGGGCGATTTGCAGGCATAATTCTGAGCCGATTGATCCACCACCGCCGGTTACCAAAATAACTTTATTCTTTATGGCGCTAGTTAGCATAGGTAGGTCAAGCTCGACAGGATCACGGCTTAACAGGTCTTCTAGCACAACTTCTCGAATGGTTGTTACACTGGCTCGGCCTGTTGCAATATCGTGTAAATTGGGTAGAGTGCGATACGGTAAGTTCGTTTTTTCACAGTGCTCAACAATTTTCTGCATCACATTTGGGTTGGCTGATGGTATCGCAATTAAAATTAAAGAGGCTCTTTTTTGTTGGGCAATTTTAGGAAGTTGTTTAATAGTTCCGATAACACGCACCCCATGAATTTCTTTGCCAAGTTTTTTGGGGTCGTCGTCAATAAGCCCAACCAGCTGGTAACCTCGTGCATTATTACGTTGCAAATTTCTAATTAAGGTTTCGGCTGCAGAACCCGCGCCTATGATGAGAGCACGTTTCTTTATAGGGCTTTTGGCCTTATAGTCTCTCAGCAGGCGATATGCCATTCGACCGCCACCTAAAAACATAGTGTTCATGATGGCAAACAGCAATGGAATTGACCGCGGTAATATGTGTTTTTCTGTGGAGAAAAAAGCAAATAATGTCAATAAAATACTGGTTGCCACAGCTGATTTAATAATTTTAACGAGCTCAGAGACCGACGTGTAACGCCATACGCCGCGGTATACACCAAAAAAAAACGCACTTAAACTTTGCACACCAATGGCGACTGGCAGTAGTGTGATGAGATTGGACAAATCACGAGCAGGTGGAAGAGAGAGGTTAAACCGCAGCCAATAACTGATAGCCCAAGCCAAGGTGATTAAAACAGCATCAACCAATATCATCGCAATGGTGTGCTTAAGTCGAGGTAGCTGAAAATTTTTTACTTTCATATTGGTCTTGTTGCTTTATGTGTCACGCAATAAGGTGTTAATATACAGCGCTCACGCGTATATTGCCAGAGAGACTACGCTAAACTTATTTGGAGACAATTCGTGTTATTAGTTGAGGAATCCATAAAAAATAACCTCTTACAATTGCTGGGTGCTAAGCAGGCAACTATTGGTGTTGTTGGGGTTGGCTATGTTGGCTTGCCACTAGCCTTGCACTTCTCCGAGGCTGGCTACGCTGTTCAAGGTTTTGACATTGATGAGCGATGTGTTACCAAATTAAATAGTGGCACTTGCACTATTCGTCATATTAAAGCAGATCGTATTATAACAGCTAAGCGCGCTGGGTTTGCTGTTACTGCGGATATGTCACGTATCAGTGAGGTAGATGCCATCATCATTTGTGTGCCAACGCCGCTCGATGATTATCGTGAGCCTGATCTGAGTTTTGTCGAAGCCACCATGGCGTCAATACAACCATTTTTGAAAAAAGGACAAGTACTTTCGTTTGAAAGCACAACTTACCCAGGTACCGTTGAGGAAATCATTAAACCCTATATCGACAGCAGGGGTTTTACGGTTGGACAAGACTTTTTCCTTGTGTATTCGCCAGAGCGAGAGGACCCAGCGAATGTCAAGTTTAATACTTCTACAATTCCTAAGCTTTGTGCCGGGTTGACGGAAGACTGTTTGGCAGTTGGGATGGCGTTATACGCACAAGTTGTCAAACAAGTTGTGCCAGTTAGTTCGTTGAGAGTTGCTGAGATGACTAAGTTACTCGAAAATATTCATCGAGCCGTTAACATTGGGCTGGTTAATGAAATGAAGATGGTCGCGGACAAGATGGGCATTGATATATTCGAGGTGATAAATGCAGCGGCTACCAAGCCATTTGGTTTTGTGCCTTATTATCCCGGTCCGGGAATTGGTGGGCATTGTATTCCAATTGATCCCTTTTATTTAACTTGGAAAGCAAGAGAGTACGGTATTCATACACGTTTCATTGAGCTTGCTGGTGAGATTAATAATGGCATGCCTGAGTGGGTGTTAAATAAATTAATGGATAAGTTAAATGATCAGGGTAAAGCCTTAAGGGGTGCTAAGATCTTGTTGCTCGGCATTGCCTATAAAAAAAATGTGGATGATATGCGTGAATCGCCTGCTGTTTTTTTGATGGAGTTATTAGAGAAGAAAGGAGCTAAAATATCGTATCATGACCCTTTTGTCCCTGAGTTTCCAAGAATGCGTAAGCACCAGTTCAATTTAGTGAGTATTGAACTCACGTCAACAGAAGTTGAGAGTGTTGACGCTGTCATTATTGCCACAGGGCATGATGACGTTGATTATGCGTTGGTAAAAAAGCATGCAAAACTAATTGTTGATACACGTGGTGTTTATACCAGGCTAACTCATAATGTTGTTAGGGCTTAAAGGTCGGGCGGATGGCTAAAAAAATTCAGGTTGCGATACTTGGGTGTGGACAAAATGCAAAAAAACATCTTGATGCCATTGAGCATTGTGCAGAGAGTATCGAATTAAAAGCAGTTTGCGATCTTAACGCAGAACGTTTAGTCCAATTTTCATCTCGTGGCGTTGTTACGTTTTCTTCGCTTGATGAGCTTCTGCTTTCACGTGATATAGACCTTGTTGTGGTGTGTACGCCAAGCGGGTTACACGCTGAACAAGTTATCAAAATCGCAAATGCAAAAAAACATGTTATTTGCGAAAAGCCACTGGCTATTGAATATGCTGATGCAAAAAAAATGGTTCAAGCATGTCGAGAAAATGGCGTGCAGCTTTTTACGGTGAAACAAATGCGTTATTTGCCGATCATGCAAGCGATAAAACGAGCCATTGAGCAAGGGCGCTTTGGAAAAATCTATCTGGCAACATCGAATATCTTTTGGACCAGACCGCAACATTACTACGATGAAGCATCTTGGCGGGGCACAAAAAAATTTGATGGCGGCGCGTTGATGAACCAAGCCAGTCATTATGTCGATTTGCTTTGTTGGTTTATGGGTGATCTTCAATCTGTGCAGGCGCGATCAGCAACACTGGCAAGAAACATTGAAATGGAAGACACGAGTGTTTTAAACCTTGAGTTTCAGTCGGGTGCGTTCGGCAGTTTTGCTGTAACCATGTTGACTTATCCTAAGAACATCGAAACTTCAATCACTATTTTAGGTGAACGCGGTACCATCAACATTGGTGGTGTAGCGCTTGATGAAGTGGTGCATTGGCAGTTTGCTGACGAACAGCCTTCTGATGCGGACATACAAAACATATGTAAAATTGACGGTTCAGTTGCAGCATATTGCATGCGGCTGTATTATCAAGCCGTGATTGATTCGATGCAAAATGATAAAAAAACCAAGGTGATTGATGGTGCTGAGGGTTTAAAATCGCTTGAGTGTATTAGCGCAGCATATAAGTCAGCCCAAACAGGTAGTTTGGTGTTGTTACCGTTAACATAAAGTGAATGGCGTTATGAGTTATACAAAACATGAGACTGCAATCATTGATCAGGGTGCGCAAATAGGCGAGGGTTCACGTATTTGGCATTGGGTGCATGTTTGTTCAACAGCAGAAATTGGCAGTTATTGTTCATTAGGGCAAAATGTTTATGTTGGCAATAAGGTTAAGATTGGTGACCGCGTTAAAATTCAAAATAATGTATCGGTTTATGATTGCGTGACATTAGAGGACGAGGTTTTTTGTGGGCCGAGCATGGTGTTTACTAATGTGATTAATCCTCGGTCCGCTATAGAACGTAAGCATGAGTATAAACCAACGCTCGTCAAACGAGGTGCAACTCTTGGCGCGAATTGCACAATTTTGTGTGGCGTTACCGTTGGCCGTTACGCATTTATCGGCGCTGGCGCGGTTGTCACAAAAGATGTGCCTGATTATGCCTTAATGGTTGGCGTGCCTGCTAAACAAGTGGGTTGGATGAGTGAATATGGAGAGCGTTTGGCATTGCCTTTGGTGGGTGATAGTGAGGTGATGTGTTCTCAAGAAATGAAAACGTATCTATTGAAGGATGGGGTTTGTTTTGCTAAAGGCTAGTTATTTCCACTATTCTTTACCCGCTATGCCAATAACTCTCTTGTTGCGGATGCAATTTTTTTTACATCATCTGGTCCGACCTTGGGGTGGACAGGGAGCGAAACGCATCGGGTAGAAAATTGTTCGGCTTCGATGATATTGCCGGGTGAATACTGTTTGAGTGCAGGCTGTTGATGCAAGGGCGTTGGATAATTGATGCCAGAGCCGATTTGTCTATCTTTTAACGCCTGAACGAATTTATCCCGATTAACTTCCGGTGGAAGTTGAATAGTATACTGGTGATACGAATGTGTTGTTTCAGGAGCAACATAAGGAGTGATAATCTGGGGCAACGCCTTTAATTCGGTATCAAGCTGATCAGCATTCGTTTGTCGCTTTCGAGTAAATTCCGGTAGTTTTTTTAGCTGTGCAAGACCCACTGCTGCTTGCATATCAGTCATTCGGTAGTTGGTGCCAGTAATTGTATGATAATATTTTTTTTGCTGGCCTTGACGTTTAAGTAAAATGCACTGTTTAATGAACTCATCGCTGTTTGAAACTATCATGCCACCTTCACCGCCCGTCGTCATGTTTTTAGTTGCATAAAAAGAGTAGCATACTGCGTCACCGAATGAGCCTACGTCTGCGTCTTTATATTTTGTTAGGTGCGCCTGCGCCGCATCAAAAATTATTTTCAAGTCATGCTCTTTAGCAAGCTTATTAACTTCATCAATATCACAAGCATTGCCGAACAAATGGACTGGAGCAATTGCACGCGTTTTTTTTGTGAGCTTATTTCTCGCGTCTGAGATGTCAATGCAATATGTTTTGGGGTCAATGTCGCAAAAAACAGGAACACCGCCAGCATAGATGACCATGGCTGCAGTAGCAAAAAAGGTGATCGCCGGGATGAGTACTTCATCGCCAGGCTCAATTAAATTGAGAAAAGCTGTATGAAGTGCTGTCGTTCCGCTAGAGCAAGTTGTTGCGTATTTTGCTCCCACTAACTTTGCAAATTCTTTCTCGAATTCAGCACATTTTTCTCCCTCACAAAGCTTTCCTGAGCGCAGCACATCTACAGCAGCATTAATTTCTTCTTCGCCCATTTCAATTTCAGCAATATTCAGCATTGAATTTCTCCGCTTGCTTTTCGATAGACTCTGTTATTTTTAGTAGTTTGATCGAATCGTTTATGTTGCTTGTGTTTTCTGTTTGATTTTTAATTGAGTCAATAAAATGCTTTAGCTCAAGCTCAAATAAGTTGGGAGTCATTTCAGGGGGAATAAAATTGTTTCCCATTTTATATCCATCGATAGGCTCATTTAAGTATAATGCTGTTGGTAAGCTGTCTAATATGCTCGTAAAAATAGACCCCTTCGAGCCATGTAGTTCTATATATTCCATATAGCATGGTGTTGTGAAGTCTGCTTGACAGATGAGTTTGCAGTTGCCCGCTTTAAGGCTGAGTGATAGATTATCTTCGGCTGTTGCTTTAAATTTCTCTCCATCAATAATGCGTTCCTTTAGTATGATGTCACACGTTAAAAGCTTTACATCAGAAATTCTGCTAAATAAAAAATTAATGAGATCAAGCTTGTGAACAAGCATTTCATTGATGCATCCACCACCAGTTTCTTTAAGGTGCTTCCATTTTTTGTGGTTGCCGCGTCCACCGACGCGAAAAATGCCAAAATGAATGTCTCCAATAATCCCTCGATCTAACCATTTTTTAACTTGCTGAAATTTGGGGTGAAACCGATACAAATAACCAGTCATTAGATGTGTTTTCGATTTTTCGACAGCTCTTTTTATCTCATTGGCTTCATCAACTGTCTCACAGAGGGGTTTTTCACAGAAAATATGCTTTTTTTGACTGAGCGACTGAAGAATGATGTTTCTGTGCGTTTTTACAGGCGTGCAAACATCAATAACATCAACAGAATTGATTATTTCTTCGAGACTATTGGTACATTTAGCATTATGTTCTTTTGCAATTTTTTTGGCAGCAGCCGGGTTACTGTCAAAAACATAGATGTCTTCTATGTTTAATCCTTGATAGCTAGCAATATGCTTTTGTGCGATTTTACCTGCGCCAACGACACCGATTCTCATTATATACCTCTTACCAATGGATTGCCTCGTTCAGCTCTCGCAGGTGTTCTGGGAGTGGTGAAAGTGTGCAAGAGGATCCTTTTGCCAATGTCCAAGGAGGGATATCTTTTGTTACAACCGTGCCGGCCGCTACAAATGCTCCTTCCCCAATTCGTTTTCCAGGTAATATAATTGCATTGGCTCCGATGGTCACACCATTTTCAAGAGTGGGTCCTTCAGGTCTATATTCATTTCTGCATCGTTGAGGATAGCGGTCATTTGTTAGAGTTGCTCCAGGCCCGATAAAGACGTTATCGCCAATGGTTGTGTGTGTGGGAATATATACTTGGCTTTCTATCTTCACTTTATTGCCAATGCTCGAATGACCATCAATGATACTGTTTGAGCCCACAACAATGTTGCTACCAATGTTGGTGTGCTCTCTGATGAGTGCGTGATGGCCAGTTTTAAAGTTGTCGCCAATGACTACATCTTCATAAATGATAGTAAACGCTCTTACAATACAATTATTGCCCAGGCGGGTTTCCTGGCAACCCTGCTTATACATAAATCCAACTAGAGCATGCTCTTGTATTTGACAGTTGTTGCCCGTTTTAAAGCTCATTTTTCGCTCATCGCTTGCCTGGGTGGTTAAACGGGGTCATGATAGCCGAAGTTGTCAATGCCAGCAAACGATAATATGTTCAATATTGTTAATAACGTTGAATATTTTGTGGAAACCGTTAGGATGGTATCATTGAATCGTTGGAGATCATAAACATGTTTAAAGGCAAGTCAATCTGTGTTGTCATTCCGGCCTACAATGAAGCTCGCCAAATTGAAAAAGTGATAACAACGATGCCCGATTATGTTGACCGAATGGTTGTGGTTGATGATAAGAGTAAAGATGATACTGTTGCAGTCGTCAAGAAAATTAAAAAATCATATGCGGATCGTCTTGTTTTAATCGAACATAAAAAGAATGCAGGGCCTGGTGGGGCGGTAGCAACAGGATATCGATGGGCAAGAGATAACAATATGGAGGTGACAGCTGTAATGGCAGGTGATGCGCAGATGGACCCTGAGCAGCTACACCGTTATATTGAGCCAATTGTTGCTAACAAAGCGGATTATACAAAAGGAAATAGGCTGCTTATTGAAGGTGCGCGAGATGATTTTCCCAAGGGTCGATATTTGGGCAGCGCCATTTTATCTTTTTTGACCAAAATTGCATCTGGGTATTGGCATGTGGGTGATCCCCAAAATGGTTATACTGCGATATCGTTACGTGCACTTAAAGCAGTTAAATTGGAAAAACTGTATCGTCGCTACGGGTTGCCAAATATAGTGTTAGTAGCGCTTAATATACATCAGTTTCGTGTATGCGATATTCATACAAAGCCGGTTTATGGTGTCGGTGAGGTTTCTAGTATTGGGCTTTTTTCCGCAACATGGTCACTATCAATCATATTGTTCAAATGTTTTTTTTGGCGGATGAAGGAAAAATATATCATTCGTGATTTTCATCCGCTAGTATTGTTTTATTTATTATCTATTGTTGTGTTGCCACTGGGCTCAGTGTTTGGTTTGGTTCTCGTTGTGACAAGACTGCTTGGCCATTCTGTTGCAGCAACCTCAGCATTGTTTGCAGCTTTTTTAGTTATTTCAGGCTTCCAGTCTTTATTTTTTGCTATGTGGTTTGACATGGACTCATCTCGAGACACTAGGTGTGAGTCGAGCTGGGAAGAATGATGTTGTTTAAGTTGAGACAGCATGGTATCCATGTTAAGCAACTGCAAAAAAGATCCACCATTAAATCGACGGCATATTTTTTGGTAGATATTTGTTAGGGATGTGATAGAAGGTGACAGAAAAGCCTTTTATTTGTTTTTTGTCAGTTGCAAAAAAATAGGCAAATGCTTCTGGAAAGTTTCTCAGCAAAGCGCGCAGCGATAAACGCTTGGTCAGCAAGGGGGACAGAGTCAGTTGAGTGAGTTTTTTACCAGCTAGTTCCCAGACATAAAAAATGTTAGTTTCTTTCTCGTTGGGTAATAACGCCCCGTTTTCATGAGGAGAAAAAGATTTTAAGGTGTACAGAGTGGGTTTGCTTTTGTTTCCAATTGCAATATTAATACTTTCTCCGATATCGGGATTAAGGGGAATTCTCCCACTAATTGCTAGGAGGTTGGCGTCAGTTGGGATGTTAATAATAATTTGCTTTGCTTTTTTTTCAAACATATATTTGTTGCTTTGACTTTTTTGTATGCCAGTCAGTGAAGAAAATCTTTTTAGATTAATTGATTTGATTTTTGTCAGAGAAAATTTATCTTTCAAAATTTTTTCGAGCTGTTTTGGATTGTAGAGATAGTAAACAGAAAATCCACCATGACTCTCTGCCGTCCTAAATTGAGTTGCATATTTTTGTGTGTCTTCAAAGCCAGTAGCGTTTGTCCAGGAGGGGGTGAGTTGGATGAGATAATTAGCTCGGTTCAGTAGAAAATTTTTTAACACATCACTCCAATTGTCAACGGAAAGCGAACTGTTTGTGAAGTAGTAATGTTCCCACTGATATACGCTTTTGGAGGGGCGGGTCATAGAGGCCTGTTGGCTGCCAATATAATCATATATGTTCTGTGCGGCCGATGCATTTTTGATGATAGGAAGGCTTTTGGGAATTCCATAGGTCAGGAGCGCGAATGATGTGATTGCTATGGCGAAAGATTTAAGGAACGATGTTAGTTTGGTCTGATTAATGAGGTATGCAAAAAAATACCCCCCAATCAAGCAGCCCGGAAATAGAGATGTAAAAATATTGCGTTCAGCCACTACAGGGTGCAGGATATAGGTGTAGATTAAAATCGGCAGCCAAAATATCATGCTGAGTAAAAAGGGTTTAATTTTTCCTTTAAGCAAAGCAATCAGGGAAATTGCCTGCCCAGCCCCTATAAGATACAAGAGAGCTTTACCGTTATTTGTTATTTCACCGAGAAAAGAAGAAATATGAGGTTTTACATGTTGTAGGTTAGCTGGCCCATGTTGGTTGTAGAAGAATAAAAATTTCATGTAATCTATGTTGGGTGCGGTATGCCACCATGGCAAAATTTTTGCGCTAAGGTAAAACAATTCACAGCCAATGATGGGGGTGAGGAGGCCTAGCAAGGTGAGAAGACCATAGTTTAGCGATTGCCCAATTTTTTTTTCCTTTGCGATTGTTACAATGGCAAGCATAAGTAAGATAGTTGCTGTCATGGGGATGGTCGCAGGGTGTGTGGTGAGCATAAAACCTAACATCAGTCCGCACAAAGCATGCCGCTGGGTGCCGGGGTTGTCTATGATTTCAAATAAAATCCATATTGCCAGTGCGCAGAAAAACATAGACGGGGCTGTCATTTTCATTGTGCGTGAGTAGTAAACAAGCTCATACGAACTCGCTATTAATGCTGCTGCAAATAACCCAGCATTTTTACACAAGTGTTTCTCCCCAATGATGTAGCCTATTACAATGGTACAAAATCCAAGTAGTGCGCTTTTAATGTGAATTGCGTAAGGGGTGAAGCCGAAGATTTTCATGAAAAAATACGAGGTTAAGAACCCAAAAGGTCTCCCCCACATATTGCCACCCAAAAAATGAGACAAGTCTCCTTGAAGAATTTGTCCCATCATGGCTGCATATGACGCATATTCATCACTGTCCCAAAAGCCTTGATACTTCAGGTAGGCAAATCTGAGGAAAAATCCAGTAAAAAAAATCAAGAGCGCAAGGGTTAGACGCGTTTTTTGTTCAGAATTAAGCTGAGTATAGGCATGGAATGTTTTCAAAAGCGCAGTTTTTATTTTATCACCAGTTGCTCTTAAAATTTGCATTAATTTATGCCCCCGCCCTTTGTCGAGGAGCTGATTCTATGATACTTTTAGAGCGTATTCAATTCCTGTTGCAACCTGGTGTATGGGTCAGTGGGTTATAGGCGGAGGGGAAGGGTGTGAAGTTTATTGATATTGAAGCACAACAAAAAAAAATTAGACAACCAATAGAATCTGCCATTAAAAGAGTATTGGATCATGGGAAATATATCATGGGTCCTGAGGTGATGCAGCTTGAAGAAGCGTTGTCTCAATTTGTTGACAGTCGGCATTGTATCGCAGTAGCCAACGGTACTGATGCTTTGCTGATTGCCATGATGGCGCTTGATATTGGCCCTGGCGATGAAGTGATTGCCCCCGCTTTTTCCTACATTGCTGCTCTTGAAATGATTGTTTTCTTGGGAGCCACACCCGTGTTGGTTGATGTCGATGAGAGAACATTCAATCTAGATGTGTCTAAACTGGAATCGGCTATCACATCCAAAACAAAAGCAATTGTCCCTGTGAATTTGTTTGGTCAGTGCTGCGATTTTGATGCGATTAATCAAATCGCGAAGAAGCACAATTTGCCGGTTATCGAAGATGCTGCACAAAGCATGGGGGCAACATATAAGGGGCGGCGATCTTGCCATTTGTCGACGATTGCGACAACAAGTTTTTTCCCTGCAAAACCGCTTGGATGTTATGGTGATGGTGGTGCCTGCTTTACCGATGATGATGAGTTAGCTGAAAGAATGAAGCAGATTCATGTGCATGGCCAAGCGCAAAAGTATCAGCATGTTAGGGTGGGAATGAATTCTCGATTAGATACCATTCAGGCCGCAATTTTATTAGAAAAATTAAAAATTTTTCCGGAAGAAATTGAGTTGCGACAACAAGTGGCTGATCGTTATAATACAGGATTGGGTACAAACATTCAATTACCTTTCGTGGAAGCATTTGGCAGAAGTGTGTATGCGCAGTACGTCATCAGACTTGAGGATAGAGATAGCGCGATGCTCGCTTTAAAAAAACAGGGAATTCCGAGTATTGTGCATTATCCTGAGCCTCTACATAAACAGCCTGCTTACAAAGAACAAATCATTTGTTCTGACAAGCTTTTCACCTCTGAAGAATTGTCAGGTCAAGTGCTAAGTTTGCCGATGCATCCATATATTAATGCGAGTCAGCAGGATCTAATTATTGAGACTTTAGTGAGTGAGTTGAATTGATTTTCAAGTTTGGGTGGTGAATGCCACATTCAGTTTTCTCGCTCCCTGACCACCGTCCGGATCGTTCGTCACTATTATTGGGTTTTTTTGTGCAAGGCCAGCACCCAATGCTGGTATAGCCTTGATCATATAAGGGGTTGTAGGGAATGTTGTATTTTTTTATAAATGCCCATACGTCATGCTTGTTCCAGTTGGCGAGTGGGTTGATTTTGACAAGGTTAAATTGTTTATCCCAGCCCAAAATGGGCACATTAGATCGGGTTGGGCTCTGGTCTCGCCTAATCGCAGTTAGCCAGGCAGAGGTTCCTTGCAGTGCTTTTTTTAAGACAGTTACTTTTCTATCATGACAGCATTGATTTGCGTCGGTTAAATAAACAGGGCCACCATGAATTTTTTCATAGTCTGTTACGGAAGTTTCTGGCTGCACAAGTTTGATATCAATACCATAGCGTTTTTTAACGGCTTCTTTGAGTGACAGGCTTTCAGGAAATTGATAACCAGTGTCTAAATTAAACACAGATATTTGAGGCGCGATTTCGGCAAGCATGTGAATTAAAACCATGCCCTCGGCGCCAAAGCCGGTGGCAACTTTTACTCGAGGTGCGTATTCATTCCAGGCCCAAGCCAGAATTTCTTGCGGCGTAAAAGTCTCTAATTTTTTTGTCTGAATTTCTAGGCTATCAGGGCTAGCAAATCGAGGGCTATTTTGCATCCGCTGCAGGCTCATCTGGTTGTTTTACATGTTGCCAAAATCTGGCTTGATTCCACGCTCTTTCATGAAAGTAATACAGAATAATTTTTGCAATGACTTCAAGGCCACCGATAGAGGCAGCAAAAGCAAAGTTGCCCGTTACGACATAACTGATAAGAAAAGTTGTGAGTGTAGCCAAGCATCGCCAGCTCAAGGCTTTGAGAAAGCTTCGTCGCCTTGCATCTGTTGGTTTTATCAAGTTTTGCTATCCTTCTTGCTCTAGTTGACAGGGGATTTGAGCAAATAGTAATTGATTTGCAAGCTTAGAGCAATAAAAGTGCTGGTGAAATTTCTGAAATGGTTGGGGAATAAGAAAATGGGTGGTTAAATCATATTTTACTTTTTATTAAATTGACTGGCCGATGATGAAGTCAAGTCCTGATTAGTTTACTATGCGAGACAAAGTAAACGTTAGTTGGAAGCAACTTATGTTTGCTATGGTTTCATGTGTGAGGTGAGAGATGGGTGAAGAAATTACACCATTTGATGAAAAAATATCTGATTTAATGTTGGGTCTAAAGCAAACTAATGACCAAAAAGAAGCGGCTATGCTTGAATGGTCTCTTGCACCCCGACAACTTTGTGATCTTGAATTACTTATTAATGGAGGCTTTGCGCCGTTGAATGGGTTCATGTCTCAAGCAGATTATCAAAGCGTTCTTGCCAGTATGCGTCTACAAAATGGCACACTTTGGCCCATGCCGATTACGCTCGATGTGTCGAGGTTATTTGCTCAATCAGTCAAGTGCGGGGCAGAAATTGCGCTAAGGGATCCAGAAGGAATGTTGGTTGCCATTTTAACTGTGACCGATATCTGGCGGCCTGATAAATCGTTAGAGGCCAAGGCGGTTTTTGGCGCGGATGACATGGCACATCCGGCTGTTTGTTATTTGCACAAGCATGCGGGTGAATATTATGTGGGTGGTAAGCTTAAAAAAGCGGCTGTACCTACGCACTACGATTTTCGGCATTTGCGTCACACCCCCGCAGAGCTTAAGGCGCAGTTCCAAAAGTTAGGTTGGAAAAAATTGTTGCGTTTCAAACGCGCAACCCAATGCACCGTGCGCATCAAGAGCTTACGTTGAGAGCTGCTAAAGATAATGAGGCTAATTTATTGATTCATCCTGTGGTTGGTATGACCAAGCCCGGCGACATAGATCATTACACCCGTGTTCGTTGCTATGAAAAAATGCTTCAGCGATATCCTGAGCAAACAACTATGTTGAGCTTGTTGCCGCTCGCGATGCGCATGGCTGGGCCGCGCGAGGCATTGTGGCATGCAATCATTCGCAAAAATTATGGTTGCACTCATTTCATCGTTGGGCGTGATCACGCGGGTCCTGGAAAAAATTCTCAAGGGCAAGATTTTTATGGTCCTTATGATGCGCAAGATTTAATAAGGCGGTATGAAGGTGAGATTGGTATTGAAATGATTCCTTTTCAAGAGGTAGTTTACGTTGAAGAAAAAGGGCAGTACTTGCCAAAAGATAAATTAAGCGGTGGTGAAACCGTTCTAACAATATCAGGCACCGAATTTAGGCGTCGTTTGCGTGATGGTATAGAAGTGCCTGCATGGTTTTCTTATCCAGAAATTATCGATGAGTTGCGTAAAACACATCCTCCTAAATCTAAGCAAGGTTTTGTAGTGTTTTTTACTGGTTTGTCAGGTGCTGGGAAATCAACCATCGCTAATGCATTGATGATTAAATTATTAGAAATAGGCGGTCGTGCTGTGACGCTGCTTGATGGCGACTTGATACGTAAACAAGCGTTATCAAAGGGTTTAGGTTTTTCTAAGGAGGACCGTAACATCAATGTTAGACGTATTGGTTTTGTTGCAAGTGAGATTGCCAAACACGGTGGCGTTGCTATTTGTGCGCCTATTGCCCCCTACGAAGAAGCGAGAGCAGACGTCAGGAAGTTGGTTGATCAGCATGGCGCAGGTTATGTTGAGATATACGTGTCAACCAGCTTGGAGGTGTGTGAACAGCGCGACCGGAAAGGCCTGTATAAAAAAGCCCGTGAAGGTGAGATAAAAAATTTCACTGGGATTGATGATCCTTATGAAGTGCCAACAAGCCCGGAGCTTGCTATTGACGCGGCGAATTGTTTGCCGGATGAGGCTGTGCAAAAAATACTGCTAAAGCTTGAGCATATTGGTTACCTTTAAGAATTGCTCATGCGATCGTGCGAGCAACGATTACGCCCACCAAGAAGTTAATATGGTTCGTAAAAATCGGAAAGCATAAAAGAGATTGTGTCCTTTTTTGCTTTCACCGCTGTAGCGTGGCGAGACATGAATAGGGACGTCGAGTATCTTGACCCCATTTTTTGCCGCATCAATAATTAATTCGGCAGTGTGGTATTGATCTTGGCGCAGTCTAATTTGACTAAGCGCAGATAAGTTTAATGCCCTGTAGCCACTAGAACAGTCGGTGACTTTGATTCCCATCAGCACGGTGAGAAGGAAGTTAAAAAAGTATAAGCCAAGAATCCTGGTTCGTGAGTAGCTGTCAAATGAGCCAAGCGTTCTTGATCCGATAACAAAGTCCGCCTTCTTTTCAAGAAGAGGAGTGGTCAGGTTCACAAGCTCTCGCGGGTCGTGTTGACCATCAGCATCCATTGTAACGATGATGGTCGCATGATTTTGTTTTGCAAATTGGTAACCGGTTCTTAGTGCTGCGCCGCCTCCGCGGTTGAATGGGTGCTTAATAAGAATGGCGTTATTTGCTTCGGCAACTATGCCAGTACTGTCAGAGCTACCATCATCAACAATTAGAGCCTTTACAATTTTTCCATGAATAGAGCTGGGTATTTTAGGCAGCAACATTTTTAAATTTTCTGCTTCGTTATATGCGGGGATTAATACTACAATGAATTCAGATAAATTCTCGTTTGAAGCATTTTTTGATGTCTCACTGCTCACAACTTTTTCGATAAATTGGTTGATTTGAGATTTTATCTGGTAAGTTCTTTTATTTATATATAGTGCAAATAGTAATAAGGCGATGTTAGCGACGATGAGTAAAGTAATAATGCGCCCGCCTTTAACGTTCGATAGTGAGAAAAAGGCAGCGGGAGAATTTATAATATTTGGAAACAGGGAGACAAGAATGAGTCCGGAGCCCAACAAGAAAAAAGTATTAACATACATGCGCCGGCCAGGGGTGCTGCGCAGCGTTTTGAATAAGGCGACTAGAAAAACGAGGCCTAGAATTAACCCAGATGTTCGTAGCAGTGAGAATGAGCTCATAGTAGGCATACTGTAGCATAAAAGCTCGCTGTTAGGCTACCTGATCTAGGAGTCTTTATGTATGCTTTGACTGGGATGTTGTTGTGCAGAGTTCTGCTGCACTCACTGAAGTGGTTTATGTAGGTTCTTTGAAATAATGAGTAAGCTTGTTGAAATTATCAGCGAAATAAATACACTAACAAATAACAAAATGTGTACACCAAAACTAGCAATAGCGGCCTTTTCTGTCGATAGATTAAAGCTGGTTAACACGATAAACCAGGGGGCCTCAAATGTACCAATATTTGCAAGTCCTTTTATGGGTAGTAAGCCAATGCCGCCAGCAACTAAGTAGGCAATTGCCGTTACATGCCATTTAAGGTTGAGCCCTAGCGTATGGAACAAAGAGACATAAAAGAAATACATTACCGTGATCATGGCTATTGAATAAACGCCAAGTTTGTAGCTCATGCCCTTTTTTATAACGGTTCTGATGGAAGACGCAAGTAACGTTAAGTTTCTGCTCAAAAAAGAGTTTTTGAAATCTTTTTTCTTCAGCCGCCTGTTTCTTTCGATGCGTAACAACAAAAAAATACCAGCTGATGAGATTAGTAATAATAACAACAGCCCAAATAAGGCAATAATTATGTTTTTTTGGAAAGTTGCGGAAAGAAACACAACGAATGCGGTTGATAGAAAGAGCAAAATTAATAGGTCTAACATTTTTGCAATAATAATAGCAGCTGTGGTTTCGTGATAACTGCATCGATAAAAACGTTTCATTAAGTAAACAAATGCAGCTTCGCCTAAGCCAATGGGTAAAATATTTCTTGCGGCAGAATGAATGCATTGTGTATTCAAAAGATGTAATTGATTGCAGCTGGCGTTAATTAACAGTTGAAACCTAAGCCGTCTAATATATTGATAAAGAATGAAGAGGCCAATAGATAACAAAAAATAAAACCAGTGAATATTTTGGAAAGTTGCTAAAAACTTTTCAAAGTTGGTATACTGTACGATGAAGCCACCTAAAAATAGGGTGATCAATAGAGAAATAAATAATTTTGCTAAGTTTTTTTTAACAATCTGTTTAGCAGTTATCATAGGTTTGACACAGCTACCATTTTATTTTGGGAAGAATTTTTGACTCATCGATGTTGTCTTTGAAGTTAAGCACTTTGTTTAACATGCCTTTGATAACTTCATCTGTCATGAGGTGTGGTTTTAAGCCTAGCTCGGCAAGGCCGTGATGCTTAACATTATAATAGTGGTCTTCATTTTCTTTCCGTGGGTTGGTGATTGATTTTATTTGTACATTTAGGTTCAGGCCATCTCCAACATTTTTGATTTTCTCGGCCAGTTGGTTAACGCTAAATAATTCGGTAAGCTGGTTAAATACTCGTAACTCACCTGGTTTTGCTGGCGTATCAGCCGCCAACTTAACGCATTGTAGCGTATCATTTAAATTGAGGTAACCACGCGTCTGACCGCCACTTCCATAAACGGTCAATGGCATGCCGGCAACTGCTTGCACAAGAAATCGGTTAACGACAGTGCCAAATATATCATCGTAGTGAAAATTAGGTAAGAGCTCATCATCTAGCTCGGTTTCAGGCGTTGATAGTCCATATACAGGCCCTTGCATGAGGTCAGTAACGCGCAATTTATTGTTGCGAACATAGAACCAGAGTAAATCCGTATCTAACACTTTTGTTGTGTGGTAGAGGCTGCCCGCTTGTCTGGGATATAAAAATTTATCTGAGCGGCCATTGTGCGTGATGTTCAGCCAGCCTTCTTCGATATCAATATTTGGCGTGCCATACTCGCCCATTGTGCCAAGTTTGATAATGTGACAGTCAGGCGCATGTTCCATGACAGCCCAAATCACATTGAATGTCGTATTAAGATTATTATTTAGGGTCAAGGAGGCGTTTTTAAACCCAAGCATAGAAAAAGGCGCAGAAGGTTGTTCGGCATAGTGGATAACTGCATCGGGCTTAAACGATTGAAAAAGACTGGATAGTTGTTCATAGTCGGCGCAATCAACAATGTGTGTTTCAATTGCGTTGCCAGTTTGACGTTTAAAAATCTCAGCACGCTTCTGTAAATCTGGCGTGGGGATAAGTGCTTCGGCTTGATGCGCTGCGGCCAGCTTGCGCCGCAAATAGTTATCAACCGCGCAAACTTTGTGGCCCTGTTGTGCAAAAAACATTGCTGTCGGCCAGCCAAGATAACCGTCGGCACCAAGAATTAAAACGTTCATGCTATCACTTCCTCTTGTTCGTGAAGAAGCTGATTCTTTTTCAAATAGGTTCGCAGATCTTCTCTGGACATTTTTTTACTTTTTTGTGAATTGTATGCAGAGTGGATGGATGGCGCATTGCTTCGCTGAGCGGCAAAAGCAGGTTCAATAATAAAATAATTATTGGTTTCCCTCGTTCGGCGAACTTCTTCTTCGTTAACCAGTTCTTCATACATTTTTTCGCCAATCTTTGAACCGATCAACTTAATTTGCACCGACGGATCAAGCTCTCGAACCATAATTTCAGCCAAATCTTTTATGTTGATGGCTGGCATTTTAGTCACCATAACTTCACCGGCATTGCCAAGAAAGGCACTGTCAATCACTAATTTTGTGGCTTCAGAGAGTGTCATGATAAAGCGTGTCATGTCAGGATGCGTCAGTGTAACAGGCCCTCCCTGGGCAATTTGTTTTTTGAAAAGTGGAATAACCGACCCTCTTGACCCCAACACATTTCCAAATCGTGTTGAAAGAAATACCGTATTGCCATCGCCAAAATTGTTGGCCGCTGTAATGAGGCGCTCTCCCATTAGCTTTGAGGTGCCCATTACATTAGTTGGGTTGACGGCTTTATCAGATGAGGTGTATAGCACTCTAGCCACTTTGTTGTGAATAGCGGCCTGAATAATGTTTTGAGTGCCTAAAATATTCGTTTGAATAGCGTCCGAAGGAGATTGCTCGCATAGGCCGACGTGCTTTAAGGCGGCTGCATGTAATACCACATCAATGCCGCGCATTATGCTTATCAACCTATCGCGGTCTCTGAGATCGCCTAGCTCGAGTGTGATGTGAGAGCTTGTTTGATATTTTTGTTTGAGGAAAAAAAGCCCTGTTTCATTATTATCAATACCTACTATTTCAGACACCGCTGCTTCATGTAGTTGGCGCAATAGCTCTTGGCCAATGGTGCCACAGATGCCAGTGATAAGGACGCGCTTGTTTTTCCAGAAATTTTCCATTGCCTATGTACCATCAATGCAGTTAGAAGTTGAGGTACTATGATAAAATTATAGGATGAAATCAAGGGATAATTCATCTAGGATGCTGGCTGATGCGCATGAAATTGAGCATTTATATGTCAAAAAATATGAAGAGGGTTGTTAAATGCGGTCTGAGTGGATGAATGCTGTTGTGCGGGTTGCACGGGATGCTGGCAAGGCAGTGTTAGATATTTATCGCAGCCCTGAAGCGTTCGAAGTGATTGCCAAACAAGATGGCTCGCCATTAACGCAAGCAGATTTGACAGCACATCAAATTATTGTGGAAGGGCTCAAACGTTTAATGCCGGCATTGCCTGTGTTGTCCGAAGAGTCCAGCGTAGTGCCCTGGGATCAAAGAAAAGCATGGGATCGTTATTGGCTTGTTGATCCGCTCGATGGCACAAAAGAATTCATCCATCGTTCTGACGAATTCACCGTTAATATCGCGTTGATTGAAGATCATCGACCAGTTATGGGTGTCGTTTATGCGCCAGCGCTTGATGTGATGTATTACGCTGAGCAAGGGCGGGGGGCGTATAAAGTTGAGCAAGGAAAAGTGACTCAAATCCGAGCCAATCATGAAGTGCCAACACGCGTACGTGTGGTGGCGAGTCGACGGCATGGCAATAGCGACCAATTGAAAAAAATGCTGAGTAGATTTGAGCAATATGAGTTAATTAATGTGGGCAGCTCGTTAAAAATTTGTTTGGTGGCAGAGGGTAAGGCAGATATTTATCCTCGTTTAGGACCAACATCAGAGTGGGATACCGCTGCTGCACATTGTGTTTTAAGTGAAGCGGGAGGGGTGTTGTTGCGAGAAAATAACCTAACAGAAATACAGTATAACACAACCGAATCATTGTTAAATCCAAATTTTATCGCAATGAGTGAACGTATGAGGGCAACGTATTTTTCCCGATAATTTTAAAGGGTCGGCATGTTTTGCGGTAGATACTGTTCTGGAATGTGATAAAAGGTAACTGAAAAGGCTTTTATCTGTTTTTTGCTTATCGTTGAAAAATAATCAAATGTTGCTTGCGTATTTGTCAGCAAGGTTAATAACGATAGATGTTTGCTTAATAGAGCGGAGAGTGTTAGCTGAGTGGGTTGTTTGCCGGATAATTTCCACACGCAAAATATACTTGTTGCTTTCTCGTTTGGTAAAATTAGGCTGCGTTGTCGTGGAGAAAACGATTTTACAGCATAGGCAGTTGGGTTGTTGTGATTACCAATGGCGATGTTAATCTTTTCTCCTATGCTAGGGTTTAAAGCAATTTTTCCGCTAACGACTAAAAGGTTGGCATTGAGCGGAATGGTAATGGTGGCTTGCTTGCCTTTCTTTGAAATTAATTCATTTAGAGGGCTGTTTCCTCGGATATCTTTAACTGAGGAAAATGTATTTAAGTCAATGGTTTTAATTTTTGTCAGAGAAAATTTGTTTTTAAAGATAGTTTCAAGTTGTTTTGGCGTGTACAGGTAGGTGGTAGAAAAGCGTCCGTTGCTGTTTGCTGTTTTGTATGACGTCGCGAATTTTTCAGTGTTGCTGAAATTCGTTTTTTTTGTCCAGCCTGGTGTAAGTTGTATGAAATAGCTCGCCCGATTGAGTAAAAAGTTAGTTAACACATCGTTCCAGCCATCCACAAAGAGAGCGTTATTGGTGAAGTAGTAGTGCTGCCACTGAGCGGTATTGGTTGAGGGGCGAGTCATAGAGGCTTGCTCATTACCAATCACGTCATATATGTTTTGTGCAGCCGATGCGTTTTTAATGATTGGAAAGCTTCTGGGTAAGCCGTAAGCTAACAAAATGATTGTTATGGCTGTTAGCGCCGTTGCTTTAAGTATGCCTGTTGATTTGAGTTGGTTGATTATGCGCGCTAACATATAGCCCACAACTAAGCATCCAGGGAATAGGGAGGTAAAGATGTCTCGTTCAGCCTCTGTCGTGTGCAGAATATACGTGTAAATTAATACAGGTAACCAAAACATGATAGTGAGTAAAAATGGTTTCATTTTTTTAGTTGTTAAGTTCAGCGCAGAAAATAGTTGTCCGGCAATAATGGCATACAAAAGCGGTTTTCCATTGTTTCGAATTTCACCCAGGAAAAATGAAAGATGGGGTTTGGCGTGTTCCCACTGGGGCTGGGCGCCATTAACACTGGTAAAGAATACATTGCTTAAGTAATCAGCGTGCCGCGTCATGTGCCACCATGGTAAAAGCTTTGTTCGGAGATAAAATAACTCGCAGCCTATTATCGGGATGGCAAGGCCAAGCAAGGTGAGTAGGCCGTAAATATAGGTGGTTTTAAAGTTTTTTTCTTTAATAAGCGTGACGATACCTAATAGCATTAAAATAGAAAAAGCCATCGGTATAGTGGCAGGATGAGTGGTGATCATAAAACCAAGCATGAGGCCGCATAAAGCGTGCTTTTGTATGCCGGGTGTATTCATAATTTCAAATAAAATCCAGATTGCTAAAGCACAAAATAACATAGAGGGTGCAGTCATTTTCATTGTGCGTGAGTAGTAAACCAGGCTATACAAACTTGTCATTAGAGCGGCTGCAAATAATCCCGCATTTTT
Source organism: Legionellaceae bacterium (assembly GCA_002707695.1). Taxonomy (GTDB): domain Bacteria; phylum Pseudomonadota; class Gammaproteobacteria; order UBA12402; family UBA12402. The sequence goes on along the minus strand of PANR01000018.1, from coordinate 9,699 downwards.
GCCCAGATGCCTCTCCCCGACAATGTAGCCAATAACAATACTGAGAAATCCAAAAAGTGCGCTCTTGATGTGGGTAGAAAAAGGGGTAAAGCCAAAAAGTTTCATGAAGAAATATGAGGTTAAAAAACCAAACGGTCTACCCCACATATCTCCCCCTGAAGCTGGATCAAGGTTGTGGTGCAGCAAATAGGCAACGATGAAGCGGTATGAATAATATTCATCACTATCCCAAAAGCCTTGGCGATGGAGGTAGGCAAATCGTAGGAAGAAAGCAGCAAAGAAAATAAAAAGTGCAAGCCAGAAGCGTGTTTTTTGTTCAAAATCAGGTCTGGCCTGGTTGGTTATTTTTGGTAAGTTTGGCTTTGCTTGTTTGGTAACCAACGAAAAATTACGCACCAAATTATGCTCCATGGCCTTTGAGAAGTACGGTGATTCTATGGTACTTTTAACCCCTGTTCAACCGCCTTTTTGTTTGGCTATTTTTTTTACATGAAAAGTTGATATGCAAAAAATTTTTAATGCAGAGTTTGTGTTATTGGACAAGAGAGACTATGTGCATGCAACGAGCATGATTGAGCAGTTATTTAAGGCCAGTGTCTTTTGGCGCTTGGGCTCGATCAGATCATATGAGCTAAAAATTCATCGGCCTTTGTATTCACAGGGAAAGTATTTGCTGTTGAATGAGTCTGGCGATGAAAGTAAGCATGATGTTGTTGCCTCTTTTAATGTTACTACAGACAAAGAGGAGTACAAAATTGTTTTGATTTCTACTGATCAAGGCGAGTTGATTCGAAAGGAGTACGATGAGAATGGGTTGGTGGCCAAGGCTAACTATGATCCAGCCAGTCGATCAATAAGATTGCCGGTCTCTGGCATCAAACAGTTCGCCAATATAGTCATATCACTCAATAAGGCATTGTTATCAAACGCATGCCCGGGCAAAAATGGCAAATGGTACTGCAGGAGAATTAAATTGGATTGGAGCGTGGTTGAGGGTCGGCTGGGTGTTGCGGAGTTAGTTTTGCAATTATCTAAAATGCTTGGTGACCACGATTCAAAGTCCAATGTGATGCTCGATGAAATAAACGTGGGCTGGGTATATTTCTCAAGGAGAAAGCCATGATAGGAATTTGTGATGTTGCTTACTATATTCCGAATGAGAAAGTTAACAATGTAGAGCTTAAGGAAAAGTATCAGGTAAGCGAAGAGTTTATCGTCAATAAAACAGGCTTCACAGCAGTAGCAAGGAAATCTGCTGACTCCAGCACTTCAGACTTATGTGTTTGGGCTTTTAATCACTTAGAGAATGCTGAAAAACTTATACCAAAAGTCGATTTTATTTGTGTCTGTACCCAGAACGGAGATTATGGATTGCCACATACTGCAGCAATTGTGCAGGATAAGCTGGGGATTTCCGAAGATTGTGCTTCGTTCGATATTAATTTAGGTTGTTCAGGGTATGTGTATTCACTGCATCTCGCTAAAAATTTTATGGAAGCCAATGATTTGAAGTGTGGGTTGTTATTTACTGCAGATCCATATTCTAGCATACTAGATGAAAATGACAAAAATACCGCGTTGATCTTTGGAGATGGAGCGTCAGTCACTGTATTAACATCCGATCCGTTGCTATCAATCAAAAAGGGTGTGTTTGCGACAGCAGGTGCTGGCCACAAGATGTTGATTAAAGAAGTTGGTAAGTCGCTTTATATGAATGGGCGTGAAATTTTTAATTTTGCTCTGCGAGAAGTACCCCTGCTGGCTGCCAAATGTTTGGCTAAAAATCATTGTGCTGATAACGATATTGATCTATATTTGATGCATCAAGCAAGTCGTTATATGCTAAGCAAAGTTTGCCAGCGTATGGGGGTGGATAAGAAAAAAATGCCATTTGTAGCCGCACAATATGGCAATACGGTTTCATCGACTATTCCTATCTTGCTGGCTGATTATATAAGGCAAAATAAATACCATAGGTTTTTACTGTGTGGTTTTGGTGTAGGGTTGTCGATGGCGGCAACTGTCGTAGAGAAAACGTAGAGGGGTAGTGAAGTAAAATGTCTCAAGCTGTTAGTCCCGAAGAGGTTGTGCAGGCGATCAAAGGTATTGGTGAAGTTGATGTGAACAAGCTAGATTATCATAACGATTTGATTAAGCAGGGCTATGACTCGCTCGACCTGATTGATATTCTTTTTACACTGCAAGAAAAATTTGGCTTCGAAATCAGTGAAGACTCTATTGCAGACAATGAGTGGAGCAGTATTGATAAAATCGTGCTTCAAATTAACAATATAATTTCTCATTCAGAATCAAAAAATGCCTAGATTAATTAGCAGACCTTTTCAGCCTGGTGACGAAGGTGAAATAGTGGCGTTGTATAATCTCATTACAGGGCGGGATCGAACAGTTGAGCAGCATCAGTGGGAGTGGCTTGAAAACCCAAATTATTGTAATAGCATGTGGGTGATTGTTGATAAGGTGACGAACAAAATCGTTGGCCATCATGGGCTGCTGCCAATCAAGCTGTCTATTTTTGGGAAAACATATTTAGCTGGCAAAACTGAAAATACCATACTTCATCCAGACTACAAGAGTGGCATTTATTTTTTATTTGAAAAACGATTTTTCGAGGAGGCTAAAAAAACATTTGACCTGCTGTATACAACCTCAAGCTATGGCGTGCCAAGAAAAATTCGTGAAAGATTGGGGTATCAGGTTGTTGGGAAAGATGAGTGTTATTTAAGGCTCGCATCATTTCGTGGTTTTTTGTTTTTGTCTAAAATATTTTTTAAAAAATTTAAGCTGCCAGAGTTTCTAGCTTATTTAATTTCTCCCCTTTATATTCCAATAAAAATCTTTTCTCTCCAAGCGAAAAGGTTGTCAAGTTCCCATGGTTTAGAACTCAAAGTATTTGGCTCAAAGGCTATCTCCCCCGACTTGTTGGCTAGCCTTGCTGAGTGTTGGAAGAGAAATCATTCAAAGCATGAAATTACCATTGATCGATCCGTGGAATATTTTAATTGGCGAATTTTTCAAAATCCATATTTATCACACCGCGTTTTTACTTTTGAGGATAAAGGCGAAGTGCTTGGTTATGCCATATTTTCAGTTCAGGAAAAAATGCAGGTTAAAAAAGGAGTTTTGATTGATTTGTTCGCTAAAAATGATTGTCAACAGATGTTATCCAGTCTTATGCATAAGGGTTTGAGAGTACTGCGTGCGGAGGATGTATCGGTTTTTTCAGCCACAACTCTCGGTTCTGGTTTTAACATGAGTGGGCTGTTAAAGAATCTTGGATTCCTTCCGGTTAATCAGTTGTTGGGTTTTTATCATAAACTATTTTATAAAAAAACCATCAGCCAACCGACACTTCTAGCAACAATTTTTAACCCCAAAATAAATCTCGATGAATTTTTTAATGGTGAAAATTGGTATTACAATGAACTTTTCTCTGAAGGTATTTCTTGGTGATTGTTTGATTAATATTGCATGTTTGGGATACATTTATGATAAAGATACACCTTCCTGCAGGATTTGAGTCAGAAAAAATATATATTCTCACGGTGTTGTTTAAGGAATTTCTTGGCATCGACTTTGCTTTTCAATATCATGATAAAAACGTTTATAAGATTTCTCTTCCTAACAATAAAACACTAACTCTTGCTGACCATTTTTTTGATATTGATGAGTCACAGTGGTGTTTGCCATCTAGTTTGCCTAAGCAGCCGCTTCCCAGTTTTATTTTCCCTGACTACATTTATGGTTCACACGATAATCGCGCTAAGCAATTACCGATTATCTACGGAAAATATTTGGATGATGGTGGTTGGATTAATATGTCTTCAAATGATGTTCAATTGGGTGTGGATATATTTGGCTCAGCATTTTTTATGATGACGCGCTATGAGGAAGTCGTGAAAAAAACAGTTGATTCACATGGTCGATTTCCTGTTGAGGATTCATTAGCGTATCAAGAGAATTTTTTAGATAGGCCAATTATCAATGAATATATTGAATTATTGTGGGCGTGTTTAAAGCACTTATGTCCTAGTCTTTCGCGCAAGCCTCGTAATTTTTCAATTAAATTGAGTCATGATGTGGATAGACCTTTTGGTATGTTTGGAAAGTCATTTTCGCAAATATTGCGAAATGTATTGGGTGATATCCGTCATAGGAAAGACCCACGCTTGGCTATGAACCGCTTCTTTCGATACCGCGCTGTATCAAAGGGTGATTGCAGCAAAGATGTCAACAACACGTTTAATTTTATAATGAATGTTAGTGAAAAACATAATTTGCAAAGTGCGTTTTATTTTATTGCTGGGAAAGTAAAAGGGAGTCAGTTTGATTCGGTTTATGAGCTTGATATGCCTTTTATTAGGATGCTTATGTGCGAGATATATAGTCGTGGACATGAAATTGGTTTACATCCTAGCTATTACAGCTTGGATAATCCAGAGCAGTTGGCTCTGGAATTTGCTAAATTGCAGCAAGTTGCGGATGAGGAAAATATTGTTCAATCGCGTTGGGGAGGAAGGCAGCACTATCTTCGTTGGCAGGCTGGAAAGACATGGGATCAATGGGCGGAAGTTGGCATAGATTATGACAGTAGTTTATCCTATCCAGGATCGGTAGGCTTTCGTTGTGGTGTTTGTTTTGAGTTCCCCGTATATAGTTTGCCCAAGCGTAAAATATTACCGTTAGTTGAGCGGCCACTAGTCGTTATGGACTGTAGCTTGTTTGACTATATGGGGTTATCTTTCGAGCAAGCCTTTAATAAGGTTGTTATGCTGGCCGAGGCATGTAAGCATTACGGAGGTGACATGACAATCCTTTGGCACAATTCTGAGTTGTTGACGAGGCGAGAAAGACTGTTTTACGCTCATTTAATAGAAGGTGTAACGAATGTCCAATAAAGTTTTGATAGTGTATCTCGTAAAAACATAGTTTGAGAACTTATGCTTAGACAAGTTAAACAGTTTATAAGACTAGATGCATTCGCTGCAAATGCAGGTAAGTTGGTCGTGGCAAGTGTTATTGGCCAGGGCGTTGTTATGTTGGCGATGCCCCTTATTACCAGGTTATATTCTACACAAGATTTTGGTGTTTATTCCGTTTATGGTTCACTCTTAGGCTTCTTTTCGGCTTTTGCATGTTTGCGGTACGAGAGGGCAATCCCATTGCCAAGTGATGATAAGCTTGCTGCAAATGTTTGTGTGGTTGCATTAATCGTTGGTATCTTTTTTTCAGCCGTTTTGTTCTTGCTTATTCCCCTGGTGGGCCATTTTTTTGTAGATTGGTTGAAGTTTCCCCGCTTTTACCCTTATCTATGGTTACTTCCGCTGGGCGTTTGTGGGGCTGCAATCTATGCTGTCACAAGTTATTGGGCAATTAGGCAGCGTCGCTTTAAGTCGTTAGCCAAGACTAAGATTGCACAAGGAGTGGGGCAGGTCGCGGCTCAACTGGTGTTCGCTTTTTTGCCGTTTGCTGCTCTGGGTCTCCTGGTAGGTCAGATAATTGGGCACGTAGCAGGTGCTGGAGGGTTAAGCCGAGATGCTTACAAATATGACCAAAGTATTTTTTCTCATGTCCAAATCGTTCGACTATTCGGGGCGCTTAAGCGCTACCTTGGATTTGTTTGTTTTAGCGCGCCAGGTGCGGTGTTAAACTCTGTTGCATTCTATATTCCCGCGTTGCTGCTCACTGTTCAGCATGGTATTACGGTTGCTGGATTTTATGGTCTTGCTTCTCAAGCAGTGAGAATGCCGCTAGCGTTGATTGAGGCTTCTGTAGGAAAAGTATATTTGGGCGAAGCAGCAAAGTTAGCACACGTTGATCTGCGTGCTATGCTCAGGTTATATTTGTCAACTATGTTTAGGCTGTTAATTATTGGTATTATGCCTGTGCTAGTTTTACTGCTGTTTGGTCCCAAGCTGTTTTCTTTAGTTTTTGGCGTTCACTGGTATGAAGCCGGTGTATATGCGCAGGTGCTAGCTCCAATGTTTTTGGTTGAGTTTTTGGTTGTTGCACCATCCCAAAACTTGTCGTTACTTGAAAAGCAGCATATATATTTTTTCTGGAACATTGTGTTTTGTGTTTTGGTGCTCTTGGCATTTTTACCTTCGCACTTTTTAAGTGTGTCACCCAGGGCAACATTAATGCTGCTGGCTTTGAGTATAATCATTGCTTATTTTTGCCTTATATTGTTGAACATTTATGCGATAATGACGCATGCCCGTTATAAAAATGAAACGAATTGTTAACGTGTTATTGGTTTGCTGTAATCTTTAGGAGATATTGTTTGATTGTTATTGTTGATTATGGTTTGGGAAATCTTCAGTCAGTTTTGAATATGCTAAAGAAAATTGGCATACATGCCATTATCTCTAATAGACCTGATGATTTATTTTCTGCAGAGAAATTGATACTCCCTGGCGTGGGTTCTTTTGCGACAGGCATAAAAAATATCAACGAAATGGGGCTATTGTCACCACTGGAAGAAACTGTTTTGCGTGAAAAGAAGCCTATTCTGGGTATTTGCTTAGGCATGCAGTTGTTTGCCAAACATAGTGAGGAGGGTGGTTGTGCTGGCCTAGGTTGGATCGACGCAGAGATAAAAAAATTTAATCCACAAGACTACCCTCATTTAAAGGTTCCTAACATGGGGTGGCGACGTGTTGAGTCTCGACCCGATGGTGAAGTGTTATTTAAAGGAATGTCTGATTTGAAAAAATTTTATTTTGTTCACTCTTACCATATGCATTGTGCACATGATGCTGATATTGCGGCAACAAGTCAGTATGGTATCGATTATGTGGCGTCTGTTGCGCACGATAATATATACGGTGTTCAATTCCATCCTGAAAAAAGTCATCGACATGGCATGCAACTTTTAAAAAATTTTTGTGAGATGAGTTAAGTGATAGAAAATAGAGTTATTCCTGTGTTATTGGTGCAAGATAATAAGCTTGTTAAAACAGTCAAATTTAAACGGCCAGTTTATATAGGTGAACCGATTAATACTGCTAAAATTTTTAATGATAAAGAGGTTGACGAGCTCGTTGTTTTTGATATTTCGGCGAGTAAACCAGGCTCTGAAATTAATTTTCAATTGATTTCAGAGTTTGCATCAGAGTGTTTTATGCCTCTTTGCTATGGGGGTGGTGTGCGTACATTATCCGATATTGAACATATTCTAAAGTTGGGTGTTGAAAAGGTGTCGCTTAATACAGCGGCCATTGTAAATGACCAGCTGGTTGAGGAAGCTGCAAAAGCATTTGGCAGCTCAACCATTGTTGTCACGATGGATGTAAAAAAAGATTGGAGGGGGCGTTATAGGGTTTATTCGCGAGGAAAATTAACCGCTTGCTTGGCAGAGGAATACGCGTTGAGTGTTCAAGCAAAGGGCGCGGGAGAGTTGATCATTAATGCAGTTGATCGCGATGGCACCATGGAGGGTTATGATATTGAGCTTGTTAAAACAATTACCAACCGCTTGTCGATTCCCGTTGTAGCCTGCGGCGGCGCGGGTAGTTTGCAAGATTTTCATGATATTTTCGCCTCAGGTGGTGTATTCGCTGCGGGTGCGGGCAGCGTTTTCATTTTTCATGATAAAAAAAGGTCGGTGTTAATTAATTACCCATCCCAGTCAGAATTAAGTCGATATGTTGATTTGTTTAGTGAAACAGAATAGTCTCTTGGACCTATTTGGATAGCAATATAAGAGAGGGTTGACAATAAAATGGCCAAGGTTTGTGCTAAGTGCGTGATGGACATGACAGATCCAGCGATTACTTTTAATGAGCAAGGCGTCTGTTGCCATTGCATTCATGCGCAAGAACGATTGAAAAATGAAGTTTTCCCAGGCGCTGAAGGTGAAAAAAAACTAGCGGCTCTTTGTGCTAAAATTAAACAGGCTGCAAAAAGTGAACCTTATGATTGTGTCATTGGTCTAAGCGGCGGTGTTGATAGCAGCTATTTGGCATATTTAGTCAAGGAAAAGTATGGTTTGCGCCCACTTGCGGTTCACTTTGATAATGGCTGGAACTCAGAGTTGGCGGTATCAAATATTGAGCGATTGGTTAAAGGGCTGGGTATAGACTATTATAACTATGTAATGGATTGGGAAGTGTTTAAAAATCTGCAACTTGCTTTCTTAAAATCTTCGCTAGCGAATGCTGAAATTCCGACCGATCATGCGATTTTTGCTTTACTTTTTCAGCAGGCAGCTAAACACAATATTAAATATATTTTACTGGGAGGTAATGTTAGCACTGAATCAATTATGCCAGATTCATGGATGTGTGAAAATCGAGATTGGCGTTTGATAAAAGCAATAAATCAGCGATTTGGTGGTAAGCGTTTATCAAATTATCCTCACTTCAGTTTGCTCAAAATGGCCTATTACGTGTTTGTTAAGAAAATTAAGTGTGTTTCAATTTTGAATTATACCAATTATGTGAAATCAGATGCAAAGCAGCTCTTGGTGGATCGGTATGGTTGGCGAGATTATGGGGGTAAGCACTATGAGTCAATTTATACTAAGTTTTTTCAAACTTATATTTTGCCTCGAAAATTCAATATTGATAAACGAAAAGCGCACCTTTCTTCGTTGATTAATGCTTCACAAATAACGCGGGAAGAGGCTATGCAAGAGCTTGCTAAGCCACTCGGAGGTGAGCGTGAGTTGGAGAGTGACAAGGAATATGTGCTGAAAAAACTTGGTTTAAGCGAGGAAGAGTTTGACAATATCATGAAGGCACCAGTCAAGCATTATGAAGAGTATCCAAACAGTGCTTGGCTTTTTGTGCGCTCGAAAAAAATGATGGCTAAACTTAAAGCGTTAATTGGAGCCCATTTATGAAGGTGGCTCCAGATATTTTTTTGGCCAAACCAAAATTATCTTTCAACGAATTAGTCCTTTTTCTTCAATATCTCTTGCTGTTTGCGAGTCTTGCATATTCATATATGTTCATTTTTCCAAAATTTTCTAGTAGTAGTCCATATTATTTGCATGTTCAATTTAATCCAGCGGCTTGCTGTGTTTCAATGTTATTTTTATTTCTATGGGCTTTTGTTGTTCGTGAAAAGGTAGAGTCTTTTTCAGCGCTATTTTTGACCCTTTTTTTTTCGACTATAATAATTCCTTTGCTCGTGATTTATTCGTGTGGCGGCATGCCTGGAATATTTGTTTTTTATTCTGCCTCGGCACTTATGGTGCTGAATTTTTTTGTGTACTCTCGGTTTAGTTTGGTTTGTTTTAAACCAGCGCAACAACAAGCTGTTGCCCTAATGTTATGTGCTGCCGTTGTGCTCAGTGTTTTGTTGCTTTTTTTTCTAAAAGACGGGTATTCTCATGTCAATTTTTCTTTTAGAATTAATAAGCTGTATCCAAAAAGGGCTTATGCTGACAACTATATATTTTCAGGCATTTTTTCTTATTTGATTTCTTGGTTTGGGAAGGTTTGTAATATATTTTTGATTATTTATTTTTTAGCAAGAAAGCGCTATTTTATTTTCCTTTTTTTTGTCTTTATTCAAATAATTTTTGCGTCAATTGCATCTGAAAAGTCTTTTTTCATTTATTCTTTCTTTTCAATATTTTTTTATTATTTTATGAGGTTTTCAAAAAGCCAAAATTTTTTCGTCTTTTTGTTAAATGCTTTGGTTATAGTTTCGGTATATTTATATTATTTTTTT
>PANR01000017.1 GCA_002707695.1 Legionellaceae bacterium | reverse complement strand
GCATGCTCAGCATCCACGAAAGCGGCTGTCCCGCCCATTTTTTGACACTCTGCAATAACTTGTAATGTGAGCGTGGTTTTACCGGAAGACTCAGGCCCATAAATCTCAACAATACGCCCACGTGGCAATCCGCCAATACCCAGCGCAATATCCAAACTTAGTGATCCTGTAGAAATTGCCTCTATGTCTTTGATAACATTGGCATCGCCCATTCTCATGACAGAGCCTTTACCAAATTGTTTTTCGATTTGACTTAACGCTGCAGTGAGCGCCTTCTGCTTATTTGAATCCATCGTTTGTCTCCTATTTGTACGCTAGAATTTGAGTATTGCACACGGAATACCAGCCCGCTAGGGGACAAATGAAAAAAAATCAGAAAAAGTTTTTGCCGCGGCAACTTCCTTCACCCGGGGCATTGATTGTCAAATAATACAAATGGCTTTATTATGCTGAGCGAAGCGGTCGTTCATGTATCCAGACACGCAGTAAGCCTGTTTCGACAAACAGCATAATCCATCAAACACACCATTTGTCAAACGCGGGCAATAGCATTATCATCAAACCCCGCGCCACGCACCACAAATCAGGCTTTGGAGCAGGGCGTTGTACTCAGACCTTGCAAAACATGGATGTTTTGCTAGAGCATACAAGGATGTACTTGCTGCGTGTCTGAATACAACGCCCTGCTCCAAAGCCTGCACTACACAAAGGAAATTTCATGCAAACAACTCTCGAAAACCACACACCCATGATGCAACAATATTTGCGACTTAAAGCACAACACCCCAACACGCTTGTTTTTTACCGCATGGGCGATTTTTATGAGTTGTTTTTTGATGATGCAAAAAAAGCAGCGACATTGCTTGGCATTACACTCACGACACGTGGAAAGTCAGCCGGCGAACCCATCGCCATGGCAGGTGTACCCTACCATGCAGCCGAAGGATATTTAGCAAAACTGATTAAATTAGGTGAATCAGTTGTTATTTGCGAACAAGTTGGTGATCCTGCTACCAGCAAAGGGCCAGTTGAGCGACAAGTTGCCCGCATTGTCACACCAGGCACGGTCAGTGATGAAGCTTTTCTTGATGAAAAAACAGATAATGTTATTGCAGCCGTGCATTCAGAAAAAAATACTTTTGGCATTGCCAGCCTTGAAGTAAGCAGCGGGCGATTTTTTATTTCTCAAGTTAACAGCGTGCAAACATTGCAAAGTGAACTTGCACGATTACAACCAGCTGAATTAATTATCAGTGAAGACTCGCCAAAAAATTCGCTGTTTGAAAATTATAAAGGACGACGCGAACGCCCCATTTGGGATTTTGATCATGACAGCGCGATCCGCATGCTAAGCAAGCAATTTGGCACGCAAGATTTATCAAGCTTTAGCTGTGATGAATTACCGCTGGCTATTAGCGCGGCAGGCTGTCTATTGCAATACTGCAAAGACACTCAACGTTCTGCATTACCACATATTCAAGGGCTAAAAAAACAAGTGCTAGACGATACAGTCATGCTGGATGCAACAACACGTCGCAATCTTGAACTCACACAAAATCTACAAGGCGGCAAAGAATACACCCTCGCCTCAGTCATTGACTATACGGCCACAAACATGGGCAGCCGGTTATTACGTCGCTGGCTGCATCGACCTCTTCGCTCACATCATGTTTTGCAGCAGCGACATGATACAATAAGTCGACTGCTTGCCGCGCGTCAATATTCACAGACACACGATATTTTAAAAAATATTGGTGACATTGAACGGATACTTGCACGCGTGGCACTAAAATCCGCTCGTCCTCGAGATTTGGCGCAATTGCGTGACTCACTAAAACAACTACCCACACTTAAAGCACAACTTAATGGTATAGACTCAGCTTATATCAAACAACTTAAACAAACTATCAGTGAATTTCCAACATTAGATGCTTTATTAACTCAGTCCATTGTTCAAAACCCGCCTGTTGTATTGCGAGATGGTGGAGTCATTGCCAAAGGGTATGATCAAACGCTTGATGAGCTCCGAGATATTAGCGAAAACGCGGGTCAATTTTTAATTGATCTCGAAACACGTGAAAAAGAACGCACGGGAATTCCGACTCTGAAGGTAGGTTTTAATCGTGTGCACGGCTATTACATTGAAATTTCACGTGCGCAATCTGACAAGGCGCCTACCGAATATATTCGACGGCAAACCCTTAAAAATGCCGAGCGCTTTATCACACCTGAACTCAAGCAATTTGAAGACAAAGCCCTTAGCAGCAAAAGTCGCGCACTTGCACGCGAAAAAGCATTATATGAAGGGCTATTAGACAAATTGATTGAGCACATTCACGAACTTCAGGCATCTGCCTCAGCCATTGCAGAGTTGGATGTATTAAATAATTTTTCTGAACGCGCCGAAACCCTCAACTTAACTGCTCCTGAGTTTCGAAATGAACCTGGCATTGAAATTCATGACGGTCGCCACCTCGTTGTCGAACAAGTCCTAACAGAACCTTTTGTTGCAAACGACACGATACTTAACACATCTCGACGCATGCTTGTCATTACAGGCCCTAACATGGGCGGCAAATCAACCTATATGCGACAAACAGCTTTAATCGTTTTGCTTGCTCATATTGGCGCTTTTGTTCCAGCAAAAAGCGCGGCCATTGGCCCGATTGATCAAATCTTTACAAGAATTGGTGCATCAGATGAATTGGCAAGCGGGCGATCAACCTTTATGGTTGAAATGACAGAAACTGCCAATATTTTACATCATGCTAGCGAAAATAGCCTTGTACTTATGGATGAAATCGGCCGAGGAACCAGCACTTTTGATGGCTTATCGCTCGCGTGGGCTTGTGCCGACTACCTTGTTAAACGACTCAAAGCCTTTACGCTATTTGCAACCCATTATTTTGAATTAACAGCGCTCGAAGACACACATGAAACAGCGAAGAATGTACATCTTGATGCTATTGAACATGGTGATAAAATTATTTTCAAACACGCCGTACAAGATGGGCCTGCAAATCAAAGTTATGGCATTCATGTGGCGCAATTAGCTGGCGTGCCGCGCGATGTGATTCAACATGCAAAAATAAAATTACATGAACTTGAAGAACACAGCCATACCCAACATCAATCTGCTCAACAACATGAGCTATTTACTGAACTCGCGGAAAACCCTATTGTTGATAAACTTAGCGAGATTGACCCCGACCAGCTTTCTCCCCGTGAAGCGCATGAGTTGATTTATGAGCTGAAAAATGCTGCTAAATAAATCCAACTAAACAAACTTAATCAACTCATTATTTTTCAACACAGATTGCTCTAATGCCTGTTTAATACGATGCGCAACCACTTTGTGTGGAAATTGCTTGCGAGTTGCTAAAATAATTCTTCGCCTAGCATGAGAAGATTTAAGCGGAACAGCAACCAACACATGTTTTAAATAACCAGGAAGCGTTGCAGCAATTGCCGGCAAAATGGTAATGCCCATACCTGATGCAACCATGTGGCGTATCGTTTCTAATGATGTCCCTTCGAATGTTGTCGCACGTACACCATCTCGATCGATAGCCTGGTCAACATAACAATGAGGACATACCGCCAGCACGTGGTCACGAAAACAGTGCCCCTGGCCTAATAATAAAATATTCTCATCGCTGAGTTGCTTAGCGTCAATTTGGCTTTTTTCAGCCAAAGCATGACTAGCTGGTAATAACACAACAAACGATTCATCAAATAACGAAAGTTTCTCAACAGATGGATCATCAAATGGTTCGGCAACAATTGCCGCATCAATATCACCTTCTGTTAGTTGTTGATGAAGATTTTCGGTAAAGTCCTCCGACAATTGCAATCGTAATTGAGGAGCTAATTTACTCAATTTTGAAACAAGATAAGGCAGTAAATAAGGCGCCACAGTAAAAATAGAACCTAGTTTAATGGTGGCATACAAGGGATCTTTCACCTCATTAGCTAGCAACTTGATTTGCTCTGCAGCCTGAAGCACTTGTTTTGCTTGAGAGACGATTTTTTCGCCCAAATCAGTTAACAACACCCTGTTTTTGTAACGTTCAAAAATTTTTATATCTAGCTCATCTTCAAGCTTTTGTATCGCCACACTCAAGCTAGGCTGGCTAATAAAACAAGCCTCAGCAGCTTTGCTAAAATGCTTAAGCTTAGCAACCGCCACAATATACCTAAGTTCTTGTAAAGTCATGTTTTTTCCTCATAGTTAAAATCTATTATAATAATAAAAATAATCAATTTCAACTATTATAAATCGTTAGCCATAATTAATTCGTAAGTCAAACCTAACAGGAGAAAGACGATGTTAAAAGTAAACGATACATTCCCAGATTTTGAACTCAAAGCTGTCAGCAGTAGCGATCCCGAAACGGCTTTTGACAACATGAACCAAGATACCCACAAAGAAAAATGGAAGGTCTATTTCTTTTGGCCCAAAGATTTTACCTTTGTTTGTCCAACAGAAATTGTTGCATTTGGTAATTTAATCAATGAATTTCGTGATCGAGATGCTGAGGTCATTGGTGTTTCGACGGACAGTGATTTCGTCCACTTGGCTTGGCGTCAACATCATAAGGATTTAAAAGAAAGCCCCTTTCCTTGGCTAGCTGATATTAAAAAAGAATTAAGCAGCTCACTAGGCATTCTTGACGAAGAGGAAGGTGTTGCTTTGCGCGCAACATTTATTGTAGATCCACACAATGTTATTCAGCACGCTAGTGTGAACAATCTAAATGTTGGCCGAAACCCACAAGAGTTTCTTCGCATTTTGGATGCATTGCAAACTGACGAGCTTTGCCCTTGCAATTGGAAAAAGGGAGAGGAAACACTCTAAAAAAGCACAGCATTTTTCTGTCATCCTCAGCCAGTATTCACAAGGGGATCCAGCTCAACAAAAAGATTCCTGGATTCCCGCCTTCGCGGGAATGACAACCGGAGCAAGAGCGGCAGTAATGAGCACGAATAACCAGCGACTTCAACATGACTACAGGAGAAATATCATGAATATTGAAACATTGAAAAACGAACTACCCGAATACGCCAAAGACATTAAGTTAAATTTAAGCAGTCTTAGCAATATTCAAAGCCTAAACGAACAACAACTGTATGGAACAATGCTTGCCTCTGCGCTTGCTGCTGGCAATCAACAAACCATTGATGCTATTAGTGAAACAGCAAAGGAACATCTCGATGAGGCGGCAATCACCGCTGCACACGCTGCCAACAGCTTGATGGGAATGACCAACATTTATTACCGCTTCATCCATCTTGTCGATAATGATGAATATAAAAAATTACCGGCTAATTTGCGCATGAATTTCATGGCTAATCCTGGCATTGATAAGGCTGATTTTGAATTATATTCATTAGCCGTATCCGCCATTACCGGCTGTGGATTATGCATTGATAGCCATGAAAAAGGCTTGAGAAAGCACGGTCTAACAGCTGAACAAGTTCAGCAGGGCATTCGTATCGCAGCTATTATCCATGCCGTGGCAAAAACCATAAGCGCACAAAGATAGATGGCATATCACGGGAAAATGATTTATCATTTTCCCGTATTTATTTTAGCAGTTAACGACTATTAAGCATTTTACCACTTATGAGCAAAAAGCATTATTTACAAAAAACTTGCCCAACAGGCTCTACGCTTTATTACAGCCTGCTCTACCAATCGAGCGAGAAACGCGAAGCAATGATATTAATTGAAGCCTTTTATCAAGCGATAATTAGCATCATAAAAATCAGCGAATTGTCTGTCGCACAAGCAAAACTCCAATGGTGGCGAGAAGAAATTAATCGGATGTTTGTGCAACAAGGCGAGCACCCCATTAGCAAAAGTCTTCAGACCCACCTCAAAACCTTTAATCTTAGTAAAAATTATTTCTTAGAAATAACTAATGGAGTGTTGCACTATCTCGCTAATACACCATCTCATGATGATCAATCAGCTTATCAATTTTATTGCCAAACAGCAGGATCACGCGAACTGCTTAAGGCATCAATGATAGAAAAAATTAACCCTTCTCAGATTAAGGTAATTTACCAATCAACAGCTGGCATTAGCATTATTGAAGATTTTCAACTGGCCAAGCAATTATTTAAAAAACCACTAGACAGCGCCGAAAAATTTTTACAAAATAAGCATCTGCCACAACCACTTTGTATACGTGCTGACATTGCGCTAGCCATATTAAGAAAAATGCGCAAACACCAGGGCAAATCCGTTGATATCTTGCCCCTAAGAAAATTATTCATCGCATGGAAAAACAAATAAATAAAAAACTTATTCCTATTATTCTGATCATTGCTATTGTTGCCACGCAAGCATCTATTGATATTTATCTACCATCGATGCCCGCCATTAAGCAATACTTTCACACATCAGCATCGATGACACAGCTAAGCTTGACAGCACTTTTACTTGGCTCGAGCTTACCACAAATCATTGTAGGCCCTCTCTCTGATCGCTTTGGTCGACGTCCAATGTTCATCTTCGGCGTCTCGCTCTTTTTATTTTCCAGCATCTTTTGTATATTTTCAAAAAACATTGAAACGTTTTTGATAGCGCGATTTTTACAAGGGTCGGGCTGCGCAACGATTAGCGTACTATTTAGAGCTTCATTTCGTGATGTGTTTTCTGGTGAAGAGCTGGTAAGAGCCTTTTCTTTAGTTGCAATTATCTGGTCTTGCACACCCATTTTCGCGCCAGTTCTTGGTGGATTCATTCAAACCTACCTTGGATGGAAAGCCAATTTCATGGTATTAATTATTGCCGGCGTGCTCGTGTTGTTACTCGTAATTTTTTATTTCCCAGAAACCCAGTCACATCAACACCGGCAAAACTTACATTTAAAAACCATCATAAAAAACTATCGAACACTACTTGTCAGCCGAAATTTTCTGGGATTTTCACTCATCGCCCTCATCGCCCTTGGGTTTTTATTTGGCTTTAGCACAGCAGCGCCTTTTATCTTGCAAACACATCTAGGCCTAACCCCCATTCAATATTCATTTGCTACACTCTTTGTTGCCTTTGGTTACATGCTCGGCGCACACATTAATAGAAATTATAGTCAATATATTAAAACCAAAACCGTGCTTTTATATGCACCGATTGGCATGCTCATTATTAATATTATCGCCTTTTCTTTAGCATTGAGCGGGGAATTTTCTGTCGCTACGTTCATCATTCCCAGCGCCTTGCTGTTTTTCTGCCTTGGGTTCATCTATCCACACTGCATGACAGGTGCGATGACCTTTTTTCCTCATATTTCAGGCATTGCGGGTGCACTATTTGGCATGATCAACTTTTTGGGCACCTCGGCTATTACGGCCGTTATTGCTCACTTGCCCGGCCATTCGCTCACCCCAATCAACTTGCTCTTTTTAATCATGAGCGCGGTTAGCGTCATGGTCTACTTCTTTATCACCGCTAAGATTAAGATGCCTGATAAATAGAAATAAGATCTGATCTCTCACTCCACCACAACAAAAGCTAGCGCATAATCTTTTTCATCTGACAAACTAAGATGAACGGTGGATATTTTATATTTCAACATAAATGCTTCCGCCTTATTATGCAGCTTTATTTCAGGCTTACCATGTGCATCATTAACGACCTGCACGTCAGACAAACAAATACCTTCACGAAAACCAATGCCCAGCGCCTTTACCAGCGCCTCTTTGGCTGCAAACCGCTTAGCGAGATAATTGATTGGTTGAACATGCGATTGGTAAATAGCAAACTCATCTTGATGTAAAATTCGACGAGCAAATGCATCGCCAAACTTTTCAACGCTTTTTTCAATACGCGCTAGTTTTACTATGTCTGTGCCAACACCTTTAATCATTTATCACCTCAAATTTTTTAGACAATATCGATGACGTCTGCAGTACTTTATAATTGAGCAAAGGAGATAATGCTAACCTCAATATTTTTTTGGCGTCTCGCAACACTAAAAGATCATCCAATTCATCTGCTTCAATCGCTAAAATATGCTTGCCAGAAAAAATCATTGATGAATCACTTTCATATCGAGGCGCTCGCTTAAGCCCAATTTCTGGCAAATAATGATAATAAGCATCAGCTTTTATAAGCTCATGACTATCTGCATCTTGACGAAGCTGTAACTCATAACCTAACATTTTTAAAAGCTCACGCTCAAATCGTCTCAAAAGCTGCTCTTGAGCCAACTCTGAGGCTGATATTAATTGACGAAGCAGTGTTTCGTAATAAACAAACAGCTCAGGGTGTGGATCATGCTGATGAATGACCTTCATGATTACTTCATTGATATACAATCCACACCACAAACGCATGTGATCAAGCTTGATCATGCCTCCAGAAAGCTCAACTTCTCTTAAAGTCTTTAAGTCATGCTTGCCCACATAACTCAGCGAAAGCGGCACAAATGGTTGCAGCAGTCCTGCCCAGCTAGATTTAGGTCGTTTTGCTCCACGCGCCACCACTGTTAAACGACCAGCCTCTTTTGTGAAAAGCTCAACAAGCAAGCTCGTGTTGCGATAAGCACGAGAATGAAGCACATAAGCGGGTTGAAAATCAGAATATTGCATCTAGTCCTCTGGATTATCAAGCAAACCAAATTTTTGTAAGGCCTGATGGTCATCCGCCCAACCAGATTTGACCTTAACATGACATTGCAAAAATATTTTTTCATCAAAATACTTCTCTAAATCATGTCGAGCGCGACTAGCAATATGTTTAAGATTTTCCCCTTTTTTACCAATCATAATGGCTTTTTGTGTTTCACGCTCAACCCAAATAATCACTGAAATGCTAAGCAGCTTTTCATCACGCTCAAATTTTTCAACGGTTACTGTCGCTGAGTATGGAACCTCTTCTTGACAATATTGAAGTATTTTTTCACGCAGCATCTCAGCAATAATAAAATCATTACCTCGATCAGTCAGTCGGTCGCTCGGGAAAAAATGAGGATTATCAGGTAAATATTTCGCAACCACTGTTTCTAAATGGCTAACGTTTTTTTGTTTCATTGCTGAAATTGGCACGATATCAGCAAATGTCATTTTTTTACTGAGTCGCTCTAACGTAGGTAATAACGCCTCTTTAGACGCTAGCTGATCAATCTTATTCACAATGAGCAAAACAGGTATATCAAGCTTTTTTAATTTATCGAGCACGCGATCATCATTTTCCTGCCATTTTTTTGCTTCTATTAGAAAAAGAATGAGATCAACATCATACAAGACAGACTCTGCCGCACGATTCATCACACGGTTAAGCTGTCTTCCACCATCGCGATGCATACCAGGCGTATCAACATAAATAAATTGCTCGTTTTCCACTGTTTTTATGCCTAGGATAGCATGGCGGGTTGTTTGTGCTTTATGAGATGTGATAACAAGTTTTTTGTTTAAAATAGCATTGAGAAGTGTTGATTTGCCGACATTGGGACGCCCAACAATAGCAATATATCCGCAACGAGAGTTATTTTTTTTCACGCCGGATAGCCTCCAACAATGCTTTCGCTGCCGCTTGCTCTGCTTTACGACGGCTCGTTCCACGCCCTTCTTTGCCATCAGGAGAGAGCGCACAGCTACACCGCACAATAAAGACCTGTGAGTGTTCCTCACCACTTGTGCCTAACAATTCATAAGTCGGTAATGCTAATTTTTTTGACTGCAGAAATTCCTGCAAACACGTTTTAGGATCTTTATAGTTAGCCTCAAGCGTAAGCTCTGATAACAGATCTTCGTAGAAAAATAAAATACGCTCTTTGCAAGCCTCCATGCCCCCATCTAAATAGATGGCGCCGATCAATGCCTCGAATGCATCCGCTAAAATAGAGCTGCGCTGCGAACCACCCGTCTTCATCTCACCTGCACCCAGTATCAAAAAATCACCGAGCATCATTTTTTTTGAAAGTTTAGCAAGCGCATCGCGTTGAACAAGCGTCGCACGCAATCGGCTCAACCGCCCCTCTCTTGCTTCAGGAAATTTTTCAAACAACGTGGCAGCAATAACAAAATTTAACAACGCATCGCCCAAAAATTCTAAACGTTCGTTGTTATGATCACCCACGCTACGGTGGCTCAGCGCCAAAACAGCGTATTTCTCACTAACAAACTGATAGCCTATTTTCTTAGTCAATGTAGACAAGTTAATCTCTGACATTATTACAACCTTTTTCCAATACGAGACCAACGAACACGGTGTTTAATAGGATCCCAGCTAAACAAAACAAAGCGCGCCTTAGCTTGAAAGCTATTTGCTGGCACAAACCCCCACATACGGCTGTCTGCACTATCATCACGATCATCACCCATAGCAAAATAATAACCTTGGGGTACTGTAAAATCATAAACCTCTCTGTCTTCGGAACGGCTCGGATTGATAAGTATTTGGTGAGTTTTACCAGGCAAATACTCTTCTCGAAGCTGACCTTGGAAGTTCTGATCACCAGGGAAATTAGTCACATAGGCCATTGGACCAATAATTTTTTGCTTCACAGCCTTACCATTTATTGTTAGCTGATGATCTTTATAAACAATATGATCACCTGGCAAACCAATGATGCGCTTAATGTAGTTTATTTTAGGGTTTGGTGGCGATGGAAAAATAGCAATATCACCACGCTTTGGCTTCCCAAGAGGCAAAATATCAGCGCCTGTTACTGGCAGTTTTAATCCATAGGAATATTGCGTTGCAAAAACCAAATCGCCAGGCAAAACCGTCGGCACCAAGGAGCCCGATGGCACATGATATAACTGAAAAATAAAAGATCTGATAATTAATACTGCCAAAAAAACGGGAAAAAATGATCGTGAATAATCAACCCACCACGGCTCTTTTTGTTTTGCTGCTTTTCTTGCTCGCTCAAAGAATTTTTTATCGATCAACCAAATGACACCTGTTAATAATGTCAATATCACTAAAATTAAGGGTAAATCAACACTCAAACTCATAACTCTTCCCTTCTCTTTCGATCAAAAATGACGAAGCACATAATCAATCCTTCACCTTTAACACTGCTAAAAATGCTTCTTGTGGAACCTCTACACGACCAATTTGCTTCATTCGTCGCTTACCTTTTTTCTGTTTCTCTAATAATTTTTTCTTACGCGTAATATCACCGCCATAACATTTAGCTGTTACATTTTTTCGAAGCGCTTTGACTGTGGTTCGAGCAATGACATGTGAACCAATAGCCGCCTGAATTGCTACATCGAACATTTGCCGTGGAATTAATTCTTTTAAGCGATCAGCCAATTCACGGCCACGGTATTGGGCATTATTTCGATGCACAATCAACGCTAATGCATCGACACGGTCACCGTTAATCATAATATCCAATCGGATAAGATCAGCTGCTTGAAAGCGGATAAAGTGATAGTCTAAAGAGGCATAACCACGGCTCACTGATTTGAGACGATCGAAAAAGTCTAGCACGACTTCATTCATCGGTAATTCATACGTGAGTGAAACTTGCATGCCCGCATATAACATAGATTTCTGTACACCACGCCTTTCAACGCATAAAGTGATCACACTACCTAAATAATCTTTAGGTACAAGAATATTAACTTCAGCGATAGGCTCACGCATCTCCTGAATACTGGCCAAATCAGGTAATTTACTTGGGTTATCAATATGTAAGGTTTCGTTTGATTTCGTTAGCACCTCATAAATTACTGTGGGCGCAGTAGTGATGAGATCGAGATCATACTCTCGCTCCAAACGCTCTTGCACAATTTCCATATGCAACAGACCTAAAAATCCGCAACGAAACCCAAAACCTAATGCTTGAGAATTTTCAGGCTCATAAAATAAAGCAGCATCATTCAACCGTAACTTTGCAAGCGCTTCACGAAATGCCTCGTAATCATCAGCACTAACCGGAAAAACGCCTGCGTAAACTTGTGGTTTGACTTTTTTAAACCCTGGTAATGCTTGGTTTGCAGGGCTTTTAGCTAATGTGAGTGTGTCACCAACAGGCGCGCCAAAAATATCTTTGATACTGGCAACCACATAACCTACTTCGCCTGTTGATAGTTGATCCCTAGGCGAACGCTTAGGCGTAAAAACACCCAGCTGATCAACCTGATGCACCTTCCCTGTCGACATCACCAACACCTTGTCACCTTTTTTTAGCACACCGTTTTTTACACGCACTAAAGAAACAACGCCAAGATAAGGATCAAACCATGAATCAATAATAGAAGCTTGTAGCGTATGATCGAGCTTACCCACAGGCGGTGGAATTTTTTGTACGATCATTTCTAAAAGATCTTCAACGCCCAAGCCTGTTTTCGCACTCACCCGCAACGCATCATGAGCCTCAATACCAATAATGTCCTCAATTTCTTGAATAACTTTTTCAGGGTCAGCTTGTGGCAAATCAATTTTATTGAGCACTGGCAGCACTTCAAGATTTAACTCAATGGCCGTATAGCAAACCGCCAAGGTCTGTGCCTCCACGCCTTGACCTGCATCAACCACTAACAACGCACCCTCACACGCTTCAAGCGAGCGAGACACTTCATAAGCAAAGTCAACGTGGCCTGGAGTATCAATAAAATTTAGCTGATAAGTCACGCCATCTTTGGCCTTATAATGCAATGTGACGCTTTGTGCTTTAATGGTAATGCCACGCTCACGCTCAATATCCATTGAATCAAGTACTTGAGCGGCCATTTCACGCTCACTCAAGCCGCCACACAATTGTATAAGGCGATCAGATAATGTGGACTTACCATGATCAATATGAGCAATGATGGAAAAGTTACGAATGTGTTGTAATTCAGTCATTTAGGGCCTTTTACTAGGCTCTGGATAAAAGGCTCGTCAAACACATTATCCAGAGCTGAGAACCCCCCTATACTAACAACAAATTAGCCAGATGAGAACAAGAAGGAGCTGAAATATGCAGCAAGACAGTGGACAATACTGCACCAATTTTGTTAGCATGATGCCAACTTTGGAGAACATATGAAAAACATTCTGATGAAAGTGATTACCATTTCAGCGCTTAGCATAGGGGCCGCAGGCTGTGACCTACAAACTGCAGCATACCCGCCCTCATCACCTGTTGGTGTTGAGCAAATGCAAACTAAATCATTTATCTTTAGCAAAAACCAAGTATTCAACGGTACGATTACTGCCTTGCAAAACCTGGGTTATATTATTAAGCGAAGCAACAAAGCCGCTGGCACCATCTCTGTAATCGGTTCAACTAAAAGCACATCAACGCCTGGACGAACTGTTAACAACAAGGTATGTCATGGCAAAGGTGAGAACCAAAAATGTCATACCGTAACCACACAAGAGCCATCAAAATCAGCAACCACATGTGACTATGGCACTGTCACGATCACCACTGATCATTTCATGAAAATGGCAAATGTTCGACTAAACTTTAGAGTTAAAGAAACCACATCTTCTCAGAATGGACAGAAAGCTGAAACCGACTCACAAATTACTGATCCAGCTTTTTACCAAAATATCTTCGATCAGATCTCAAGATCAACATTTATGAACAGCTAACGCTCACGGTGCTCAGCGTAGCTGCGGATCTGTTTGACCATATTTGCCAGCTCAGTATCCTCTGGGGTGTGGCGAGCGGTAAGCCATTCAAATAAATTTTGATCTTGCTGTTCAAGTAAGCGACGAAAAACAGCTTGTTGTGACTCATCTAGACTCGGATAAACATCGTCGAGATAAGGTTTTAACATCACATCCAGCTCGAGCATGCCTCGTCGACAAGCCCACTGGAGTTTTTTATCGTTTAGATTCATGCGCAAACTCATTTTTTAAATAATCAAACACAGCGCGGACACCCATCAACTCGCCACCAACAGGATGGCCAGGGCGTGAATACAAGTTGTACGCCATCACATCGAAATGCACCCACGGCGTTTTATGACCCACAAATGCCTGTAAAAAAAGCGCGGCTGTAATTGCGCCACCATACAAGCTTAAAGAACAGTTGCTCATGTCTGCTATTTTGCTGCGAAGTTCTCGTCGATAACTGCGATGCAAGGGAAGCTGCCAAACTGGATCTCTCAACTGATAACCTGCTTGAAAAATACTGCCAGCAATGTCAGATGCCTCAGTAAACATCACCGCGTACTCTGGACCTAGCGCAACACGTGCAGCACCAGTTAACGTTGAAAAATCAATTAACAAATCAGGCTTATCTTCAACAGCATCAGTCAGCGCATCGGCCATGACTAAACGCCCTTCTGCATCAGTATTTAAAATCTCAACGGTTAATCCGTTACGCATGGTAATGACGTCACTTGGACGATAAGCCTCACCGTCAATCGCATTATCAACTGCAGGAATTAACACGCGCAAGTTGATCGGCAGATTTTCTGACATAATTAGTGAAGCAAGCGCCAACACATGCGCCGCTCCACCCATGTCTTTTTTCATGAGCCCCATAGCAGGCGCTGGTTTTAAATCCAAACCGCCAGTATCAAAACATACCCCTTTACCAACCAACGTCAACTTAGGGTGCGTTTTATCACCCCAAGAAAAATCAATCAGCTGCGCTTCACGCTTGCCGGCACGCCCCACCATATGAATAGCAGGATATTCATCTTGCAGCTTTTTGCCTTTTGTAATGCTATGTTTGGCACCAAATTGCTTAGCTAAATTCATTGCAGCTTCAGCCAACTCGGCAGGACCTAAATCTTCCGCAGGTGTGTTAACCAAATCACGCCCGAGCTCAACTGCATTAATGACATGTCGAACAAAACGCTTATTAACAGAAGCAGGCCAAGCCAATTTAGCCGGTGCAGGTTGCTTTTTATAGCGCGTATACGCATACGCGCCCATTCCCCATGCAATACAAGCTCGTTCAAGCTGATCCGTCGGCAATTCAGAAGCAATATAATAATCTTTTCGGGGTAATTTTCTTGGCAATTCCCCTAAAAGGCCCACTTGTCGATCTTCGTTAATCACTAAAATAACCCGGTCAATTTCACCGCGCGCATTTGGCAGAACTGAATAGGCGCCAACTTTAGGCTCAAAACTACTGGTTTTAAGCCATTTTTGGACAATAGATTTTTGTTTTTTTAACCAAGCAGCGTAATCAGATTTTTTAATAAAATAAATGGGTGTTGTTGTTTTTGTTGGGCTTTGCTTGTAACACGCTATCATGCTTTCCTCTCCATCTCGTTATTGCAACGCAGATTTTGCATCCATATACTCCAAACTTAAGGCTTCAGCGACAGGTCTATTCGTCAACTTGCCGTGACAAACATTCAAACCATCAAGAAAGTGCGAATTGCCTAATAACGTTTTTTTCACTCCATGATTTGCCAATTCGATAACATAAGGCAATGTAGCATTATTCAATGCAAAAGTAGATGTGCGTGGCACCGCACCAGGCATATTGGTCACACAATAATGTACCACACCCTCTTCAACAAAGGTTGGCTCTTTATGTGTAGTTGGACGACTTGTTTCAAAACAACCACCTTGATCAATTGCCACATCAACTAGCACCGACCCTAGGCGCATTTTTTTTAACATTTCACGTGTCACCAGCCTTGGCGCAGCGGCGCCGGGCACGAGCACTGCGCCAATCACCACATCAGCGTCAGCAACATATTCGTCGAGCGATTCACGCGTTGAATAAATTGTATTAATTCGGGAACCAAATTGAAAATCTAATTCTTTTAAGCGCGATAAAGAGCGATCTAACACTGTAACATTAGCCTCCATGCCCATCGCCATACGAATAGCATTCGTACCCACAACACCGCCGCCAATCACCACAACGTGCGCGGGCATAACGCCAGGCACACCACCCAATAACATTCCAGAACCACCTTCGGACTTTTCCAAACAGTGTGCGGCTGCCTGAACCGACATTCGACCAGCTACTTCACTCATCGGTGACAACAAAGGCAAGCGCCCCAGTTGATCAGTCACTGTTTCGTAGGCAATACCAATACAACCTGACTTAAGCAATGCGTTGGTTTGCGCTGCATCGGCTGCAAGATGAAGGTAGGTAAAAAGTATTTGGCCCTCGCGCAACATTTTACATTCGTTTGGCTGCGGCTCTTTGACCTTAACAATCATATCAACTGTTGAAAAAACAGTTTCTGCATCATCGGCTACTTTCGCTCCGGCAGCGCGATAGTCATCGTCAGAAAACCCAATATCAAACCCTGCATTATGCTCAACAGTTACTTGATGACCGTGATGGATCAGCTCACTAACACTTGCTGGCACAAGCCCAACCCGAAATTCATTAACTTTAACTTCTTTTGGCACACCGATATGCATAGAACAACCCTCAATTGTTTGTATTACTTATCACCTCAGTATAATCAAGTTTTATTGGGAAAGCGAGAAACACGAGCCACGTGCTGTCATTCCCGCGCAGGGCGAAGCGGAGATAGAAAAAGCGCGAGCTTTTTCCCGCTGAACGCCCGAGACAGGAGTCGAGGGCAGGCTTTCAAGCGAAGCAT
>PANR01000016.1 GCA_002707695.1 Legionellaceae bacterium | reverse complement strand
TTTTATTTGTCCTGACAACCATGCAACATTGATGTCAAGTGGATCAAACCATTGTGTAAAGTTTCGAAAGTGCTGTTCGGCTAACAGCTCTGTTGGTGCCATTAACGCGACTTGATAACCTGATTCAATCACCTGAAGTGCGGCGAGGGCAGACACCACTGTTTTGCCTGAACCCACATCACCCTGCACCAAACGCAGCATGGGGTGAGCCTGCACTAAATCATGTTGAATATCATGGAGAACACGGGTTTGTGCTTGTGTAAGCTTAAAAGGCAATCGTTCAAGAAATTGGTGGATGAGCGTACTGGGCTCATTCATCGATTTTGCGGGATGGCGCTGCGTTTTTTGTCTTAACTGTTGCAAACTCAAATGATGAGCCAACAACTCTTCACAGGCTAAGCGCTGCTGAAACGGATGTGTGCCCAGCAATAACTGCTTAATATCAGCATCAGGCGGTGGTCTATGCACATAACACAACGCTGATTTTAAATCAGCTAATTCATATTTCGCCAGCAATGATGCTGGCAATAATTCTTGCACACTCATTTCATGCTGCAAAAGCACGAGCGCTTGATCCGTTAACTTTCGCCAACTGAGTTGATGCAGACCCTCCGTTGTTGGGTAAATAGGCGTGAGGCTTTGCTCAACAGCAACAGGCTCGTTTTTTTGAATGAAGCGATATTCGGGATGTGCAATCTCCACACCAAGCTTTGTCAATCGAGCAGCGCCATAGCAACGCAAACGACGACCTACTTGAAAACTTTGTTGCTGCGCTTTAGAAAAATGAAAAAACCGTAGCCACACGGCCGAGGCACCATCTGAAATCAAGCACAGCAAGCTACGCGTTCGACCAAATTTAATTTGCGTGGATTGAATCTCACCTTCAATCGCATACTCACCACCCGGACGTACATCACGCAGTGCGACAATGCGCGTTCTATCTTGATAACGTAAAGGTAAATGAAATAGCAAATCTTGCACCGTATAAATGCCAAGTCTGCTAAGTTTATTCGCTAGCCCAGGACCAACACCGGTTAGTTGTTGAACATCGATTGATTTGGACGCTGTCGCCATTCGCATTCATTGACTTTACCAATCTAGCTCATGCGAAACAATGAAAATATTGATTAGACAAAGCAATCTTGTTATGCTTAAAAAACAGTCTATTCAGGAGGAATTTCATGGGAAGTCACGAAGCTCTATTTACCGCGCTCGGCACTGCCAGCATCATCTTTTTCGTTATTGTCGGCATTGCACTCGCCTTCATTGTTGTGATGGCCATTACTGCGATTATCGATAAATTTCAGCATAGCGATGCTATCCGGCACAACTACCCTTTTATCGGCCACTTCCGTTATTGGTTTATGCATTTGGGGGTGTTCTTTCGCGCTTACTTTTTTGCTGAAGATCGCGAAGAAATGCCATTTAACCGTGTTGAACGTGAATGGGTGTACCGCGCCGGGCAAAATCGTAGTACGACTGCCGCTTTTGGCTCAACGCGACAAACCACGCCAGGTTCGGTAAGTTTTGCCAATGGTGCTTTTGCACCACTAGAAGTTGATCATGTCAAGCCCAGCGAAATCACCTTTGGACCACAAACAAAAAACCCTTATACTACGACCTCGTTTTTTCATGTCTCTGCAATGAGTTTTGGTGCGCTCTCTGCACCCGCTGTTTTAGCACTATCACACGGTGCAAAAATGGCAGGCATCATGATGGACACCGGTGAAGGCGGGATCTCTCCCTATCACTTAGAAGGTGGCGCAGATTTGGTTGCCGAATTAGGCACAGCAAAATATGGTTATCGCACACCCGATGGCAAACTTGATGATGATAAACTTCGTAAAGCTGCCGCGCGCCCTCAAGTGAAAATGTTTTCTATCAAATTGGGACAAGGCGCAAAACCAGGCAAAGGCGGCTTATTGCCAGGCGTGAAAGTCACGAAAGAAATTGCCGAGATTCGCGGCATTCCTGAAGGACAAGATTCTGATAGCCCTAACCGTTGGCCCGAAATCAGTAACGTTGAAGAACTGCTAGATATGATTGAGCATATTCGCACAATTACTGAAAAACCAACCGGCTTTAAGTTTGTCATGGGCAATGACACATTCATTAAAGATCTTTGTAAAGCAATTAATAAACGCGGGAAAGACTCTGCGCCTGATTTTATTATTGTTGATAGTGCAAATGGTGGTACTGCTGCAGCACCGCAAAGTTTGATGGATTATGTCGGTATGAACGTTCAGGAAAGTTTACCTATTGTGGTAGATACACTGATTCAACACGGCCTTAAAGAGCGTGTAAAAGTCGGCGTTTCAGGCAAACTGATTAATCCTGGTGCTGTCGCATGGGCATTGTGCATGGGCGCTGATTATATTAATTCAGCGCGCGGCTTTATGTTTTCTTTAGGTTGTATTCAAGCGATGCGTTGCCACTTAGATACTTGCCCAACAGGTGTCACGACGCAGAAAAAACATTTACAAGCAGGGCTTGATCCTCGAGTGAAAAAAGTACGTGTGATGAATTATGCTAATAACATTTTAAAACAAGTAGGCGTGATTGCACACTCATGCGGCGTTGATGACCCGCGTGATCTTAGACGCGAGCATGTCCGTGTGCTTGATGCAAACGGCGTAAGCAAAGCTGTTGATACATTGTGGCCTTATCCTAAAGAAGAAAGTGCAGCTAACTAACGTTGCACTATTTCTTTTTTCTTTCATGTCATTCTCGCGAAAGCGGGAATCCAGTTCTAAATTAATATTCCTGGATCCCCAATCAAGTTGGGGATGACAACTGCGAAGTTGAGGATGACAGCCGTGGAATCCGAATGGCAATGAGAGACGCCATCATAGCAAGCGATTCACGCCGAACATTTACAACACAATGGTTTGATTTCGCTCTGGCCCCGTTGAAATCATCGTTACTGGCGCGCCGATTAACGCTTCGATACGCTTAACGTATGCTTTTGCATTCTCGGGCAACTTTTCATATTCTGTCACGCCAAATGTGTTGTCTTGCCAACCCGGTAGCGTTTCATAAACCGGTTTGCATTGTGACAGCGACTCTGCATGACCCGGTGCAACCATGGTTTTACCCTCGGGTGTTTCATACGCTGTGCAAATTTTTAATTCAGATAAACCATCTAACACATCAAGCTTGGTAATGCATAAGTTTGTCACGCCACTTAAGGTAATCGCCCTTTTTAACAATACCGCATCGAGCCAACCGCACTGGCGTGGTCGTCCTGTAGTGGTTCCAAATTCATGGCCTTTTTCTGCTAAACGCTGGCCGACTTCGTCGGTTAATTCTGTTGGAAAAGGACCTGCGCCTACGCGCGTGGTGTACGCTTTAACAATCCCCAATACTTCATCTAATTGATTTGCCGCAAACCCACTGCCTGTTGCAATCGCACCCAGTGTAGTATTTGAGGAGGTCACATAAGGATATGTACCATGATCAACGTCGAGCAAACTCCCCTGCGCACCTTCAAATACCACTTTTTTCTTCTGCTGATAACAAGCATTAATTTCATGAACGGTATTGACAATCATGGGCGATAAAATTTCTCGATATTGTAAATACTGCTCTAACACCTGCTGGATATCAACGGTGTCTGTTTGATAGTATGCTTTTAACAAAAAGTTATGATAATCCAACAAGGCCGACAGTTTCTCAGCTAAGGTTTTTTCATTAAAAAAATCTGACATGCGCAAACCGCGTCGCGCAATTTTATCTTCATACGCCGGGCCAATGCCGCGCTTTGTTGTACCAATGGCTTGTTTGCCGCGCGCTGCTTCACGCGCCCCGTCTAAAGCAACATGTGTTGGTAAAATCAAACTACACGCATCAGAAATCAATAAACGACTGCGCACATCAACGCCTTTGTCTTCAAGCATTTTAATTTCTTTGAGCAAAGCATCACACGCCACCACTACACCATTGCCAATCACGCAACGTGTGTGTTCGCGCATAATGCCAGAAGGAATAAGGTGTAACGCTAGTTTGTTGTCACCAATAATAAGTGTGTGCCCAGCATTGTGACCCCCTTGAAAACGCACCACCATATCAGCATCGTGTGTAATCAGATCGACAATTTTACCCTTGCCTTCATCACCCCATTGCAAACCGAGAACTGCTGTTGTTGATGTCATTATTTCACCTTTGTTTACCAAACACTTAAGCAACAAGCGGGTCCTGTCATGGTATGCTCCGCCCCGTGCTCGCAAGCTGTGCGCGGGATCGAAGCATACCACGCCACCCGCTTGATCTAAGCTAACGTTGAACGTAAAACGAGTGTCTTATTCAGCTCCAGCAAGTGTACTATTGTCGTGGGAGCTTGTCACAAAGCTAGAAAGGAAATTAGTAGAAAAAGCAGATAAAGCAGTTTGAAATTTATACACCAATCGCTTGGCCACCCATGAAGACACCTGCCATGCTCGCTTGATAGCACTGATATCAAGCTGGGCATTGTTGCTAGTTGAAGCAAAGCGAGATAAAAAGTGAAGCTGCATAAGGGAGATAAAAACGGGAGGGAAATCGAGATTAATATCAAAACCTCGAATAAAATCGATCAGTTTTTGGCGCTTGAATTGGGCTGTATCACCCTGCGCGTCGGCCAAGCCCTGTTTGATCACGTGTGAAGCATGATCAAGCCTGGTGAGCAATGCATCAATCTCTTCAGCGCTATAGGGCTCAGCAAGCTCTTGGCAAAGTGCCAAAGCCTGAGCTTCTCCGCCGGCCGAAAATTGATCAACTGATCTCTGGACAAAAAAAGCCCGCGTAGCAGCGGACATTTCATCAAGCATCATTACCAGCATTTGAGCCATATGATCACGCATGCGAGGACTTTCAAGGGTCATCTCAGGTGACTGTGGCAGTAAGTCAATAATATTCATGGTGCGATGCTTATCCAAATTGGTCAAAAATAGCCCGATTAATGCGTGTTATTAATGAAAATACCTGGGCTATTTCTATACTATTTGGAACATTATAACAAAAAATGTCGTGAATTTCAATCACGGCGAGGGCGGCTTAGCAGCCTCTATAGCCATCTGTGGGGCTCTGGGCGCCTGTCCGGCCGCTGCTGAGGGCTCCTCACCCTGCTTCTCGTCATCAGGCGTACGAAATAAAATGCCAAGCAACGGGCCCAATCTTGGCTCTGGCAACATTTCCAATTTACGCTTGCTGCCCGCCTCTCCACGAGGCGTGGCGGCTAACAGGGCAAGCGCAAATGATCGAAAGTCACTAAATGACAAAAATTGAAATAGGCCGGGCAAGAGGTCATCCAGCGAGGATGGGCTCAAAAACGACAGGTCAGCCTTGCTAAGCACAGCATGACGGGCCGGGCTGGCAACGGCCTCGCCAAACACCACACGAATATTCTCTAAGGTCACATCAGGGTATTCTATCAGGACCCGCTCCATACACTGCCCTGGCGTGAGTCCGGCAAAATTTCTCCGCATCCAAGCGACAATGAGCAACACCAGCTGATCATTGCTGGTGACTCTGATCAATGCTCGCAACTGCGGTGGCAAGCCGTCATCTGCTTGCCCTTGTGCATTAAGCATTAATCGCCTGCGACCATCTTCACCCCGAACACAGAGGCGAGTGCCCTGAGCAAAAACTAGGGGCTCCTTCATCGCGGACATGCGCTGGTAAACTGCCTCACTGCAAAAAATTGTTAGTCTAGGGCAACCTAAAAATGCATCCTTGGCAAAAAAGGTCACACTGTCTGGAATATGCAGCGCTTCTAAATTAAAACAAAACGCAATAGCACTGCTAGCAATACTGGTGAGGCCCGCGGGCAGTGAAACAGTGCTGAGATGTTGACAGCCGAAAAATAAACCGCGAGGAAGCGTGGTCCATCCAGTCGGGACCTGTGCGGCCATTAACCACTCTCTCGCCCACGACGGCTGAGGCAATTGTTGATCAACATTATCATTGTCAAGATACCTAGCTATCTTCAGCACATCTAGACAGGCGGAGCGAAGATGGGCCATCAGCTCTTCTACAGAAAAACTGACGCTACGCTGGAGAAGCGCTCTCACCTTTTCAACCACAGCAAACTCACCTCCGTCATAACGGCTATCAAACAAGCCCTGACGGCGAGCACTGCTGTGCGTGAAAAGCTCATTGACTGCGCTGAGTGTTTGGCCTGATAGGCTTTGGGGGTTAAAATTGACAGGCAGAAAAAACCGCACAACACCGCCATTACCTGACACGTCAAGAAAAAGCAGATTGGACTTAAGCACAAGCTGTGGCGTCATGACAATACGCATTTATTATTATTCTCCGGTATTATTTGGTTGAATTATTGCCAAATTGGCTGGGTTTGTCAATGACGGGCTCATTGAAAGCCTCAGTAATTGCATAAATAATCCGTAGGTGTACAATCGAGCCAAGGGTAAGGGTATGTAGGCAAACGAGGAGGATACTAAGATGCGTCAGTTAATTCAGGCATTAAGAAAAGCGCCCGCCAAGCGCGCCGTCACCAGAAGATTTTCATCACAGGGCGCCTCTGAAACCAATGGCGTTAAAAAGATCGCTGCCGATTCAACGCCAGTCACAAGAGCAGAAATGGCCGCTGAATTTAAGGCAGTGAGGTCCGAAATGGCTGGTGAGTTTAAGGCCGTCAGAGCAGAGATGGCGGGTGAATTCAAAGCCGTCAGAGCAGAAATTGAAACCGTCAGAACCGAAATGAAATCTGGGTTCGAGACAATCAATACTAAATTTGAGACAATCAATACTAAATTTGAGACAATCAATACTAAAATGGATATTTATAACAGACACATAAATCGCATGGCAACCGGCGCGGGGGCTACTTTTTTAGCCGTGATGGGCACATTTGGAATATATACACTAGGTAACGCTAAAGACGTAGGAAGATTAGAAGGTGAATTAAAAAGCCTTCAATCTGGTTCAAATAATACGGCTCACCATCATACCCCTGTGGCTACTCCCACTGCCCCTGGCAAAAGGTAAATTTGTCGCCCATTATTATTGCGAAGCCGATAGCTGATCAAACCGATCGCGGGGTAAGCGGATTTCAAGACAGGTATCACCCCTTGGCGTGGCCGACTCGCTGATCACGGCTTGATGATCATAAAGTTTGGCGCGAAACCGTCCTTGTTTTGTTGAGAGGATTAAACAGCAATGTATAAACTCGCAACATAAACGCTCGGCAATAGCCTCGCTCAATAAATCAAAGCCCTGTGCATATTGCGCCGATACCCAAACACGCTGTGGCACACCCTCTTCGTCACGATCAATACGCGGTTTAACTTCTGACAAACAATCCACTTTGTTAAAGACCTGCAAACAAGGCACGTCACTTGCGCCAATCTCATCTAGCACTGCACTCACTTGGCAGATGCGCTCATGCCGATGCGCATCGCTCGCATCAATCACATGCAGCAATAAACTCGCATCACGCGTTTCTTCTAAGGTTGCACGAAAAGCCGCAACCAGCTCGTGCGGTAAATCACGCACAAACCCTACCGTATCCGTCAACACCACCTGCCCAAACTGTTGAATCGTTAATTGGCGCAAGGTGGTATCAAGCGTTGCAAACAGTTGATCGGCCACATAAACCTCTGCTTGTGTCATCGCGTTAAACAATGTGGATTTACCTGCATTGGTGTAACCCACCAAAGAAACCGTTGGTATTGCTGCACGTTGACGAGAACGCCGACCTTGAGCACGCTGCTTTCGCACTTTTTGCAAGCGCTTTTTAATATGATCAATGCGTTGACGAATAAGACGACGATCGGTTTCGAGCTGCGTTTCACCCGGACCGCGCAAACCGATCCCACCTTTTTGTCGTTCTAAGTGCGTCCACCCTCGCACAAGACGTGTGACGATATGTTGTAATTGCGCAAGTTCAACTTGCAGCTTTCCTTCAAAACTACGCGCGCGCTGCGCAAAAATATCAAGAATTAATCCTGCTCGATCAAGCACACGACATTTCATGAGTTTTTCTAGATTACGTTCTTGCGCGGGCGTTAATGGCTGATCAAACAGCACAACATCGACTTCTGCGTGCTCGACAACCCGTGCAACTTCTTCAGCCTTACCAAGACCCACATAATATTTAGGTGCTGGACGATCACGAATAACTTCAAATTCACAAACAATATCAGCACCTGCTGACAAAGCTAAACTGCGAAATTCACCATCATCAAGTTTGTTTCGTTCAGGCGCAACACAAACCAGTGCGACACGATTACCATCGCTAACCGGGCGTTCAAACATTAGGGGGCACCTCTTGGGTGTAAACTAGCTATTGCCGGCGTCAAATGCATCGCCCTGCGCAAGACCAGGGAATTTAATATCGCGCGCGGGTACAACAGTAGACACAGCATGCTTATAAACCATTTGATTGACATTATTTTTGAGAAAGATGACAAACTGATCGAAAGAATCAACTTTACCTTGCAGTTTAATACCATTAATTAAAAAAATTGAAACCGGCACCTTTTCCTTGCGTAATGCATTCAAGAAAGGGTCTTGTAATGACTGCCCTTTTGACATACTTAAAACTCCTTATCCTAGTTGTTGTTCTTTCCTTTTCTGGGACTATCACAGACCGAATTTATGCGGCACTAACTTTGGCAAAAACTCAGTTTTCTAACCCCAACTTCTAAATCATCATCCATTAGTAATCACTGCTACCTTATCAGTTTAAGCTGAGAAATTCGCAGATGCAAGCGATAAATACGCCGGGGCAAGCCGGCGATTAGCCCTCTTTATTTGATAGATGAGCATGCGTTTCTTTCAAAAATAGCGAAATCACAAAAGCAACGATCAAGGCAATGGGTAGCGCTGTTAGCGCAAATCGGTAATCGCCTGCAGAATAGTAGCGAACGCTACCTGCCATGTGGCCTGTCCAACGCCAATCCAACAGTTTACCAATAAACGGTTGGAAGATGACGCCACCGAGCATCACAAACATATTGGTCAACGCCACCGCACTACCGGCAATATTTTTGTCGGCCACTTCACGGCCTACAGCAAACACAACGCCTTGAGCCGCGGCAAATCCACCAAACAAAATTAGCAACAAATCCACTAGCCAAATAGACAACCCATTAACATATAAAACCGTTGTGATTAGCCCAGCAGCAACCAGCGAGCCTAGCATCAAAATGGGGCGTCTAAGTTTTAAACGGTCAGAGAGCACACCCATCAATGGTGCACCAATCGTCCAACCTAAAAATGTAAATGAAACCGTCAATTGCGCAGCGCTTGCGTCTAAATGGTGTGCTTGACGCATATAAGGAATACCCCAAAGCTCAGCAAATGCAGACATCGCCAAATACATCAATGCCCCGATGATGCCGTTCATCCAAAATTGTGAGCGCTTGAGTGAGTGATACAGTGAGCGAAAAACCTCGCGAAACGATAAAGGCGGCAGTACTGACACATCTGGGTGAGGGTCTGCGCTGTCTCTAACCACTAAAAATAATGTCACTGCTAAGGCTATACCCACTGCTGCTGACAAAAATGTCGTCATGCGCCAGCCTTCTAGTTGCACCAACTTACCTAAAACATTGTCGCCTACCATTGCACCGACCGTCCCTAAACCGGCGATCAATCCTGTGATTGATGCAAAAAATTGAGGTGGCAACCAAATGGCCGTCAACTTTAATGCGCCAACGAAGGCAAATGCAGAGCCAAATCCGACAAACAAACGGCCCGCTTCAGCCATCATCAAACTGTGAGAGTCTGCAAACAAGAATGCGCCAATCGCACAAATCAACACAGCACCGGCCAATAACAGCCGCGCACCATAGCGATCAAGCAAGACCCCAACGACGACCTGCATGGGCGTATAAGCAAAATAATAAAAGGCTACCAACTTGCCGAAGCCTGCAGCCGTCAACCCATAGGCTTTCATGACATCGTGGCTCATCACGCTTGGCGCAATTCGCAAGAAATATTCGTAGCAGTAAAATATCGCACCTAAGATCACAATCACCCAAGGTAAAATCCCTAGTGGGGTGGCTTGTGCTTTTCTATGAACCTCTAAACGTCGCATATCCTTTTTCTCACTTCTTTAATTTTCACACAATAGGTATCACTATACCGAAAAATCAGGGAGATTTCGAAAAACCACCCCGGATCGGTCAAAAAATAGGCTTGGTTGGGTATTTATTGATCGCTAGATTGATCATCGCCACCCGTTTTGCCATATTTCTGGCGGAAACGATCAACACGTCCAGCAATATCAACGATTTTTTGCTTGCCGGTGTAAAAAGGATGGCATTGTGAGCAAATTTCAACCTGGAGTGGCTTAGCCAACGTTGAGCGGGTATTGAACGTATTACCGCAGCTGCAAGTCACTGTTATTTCTTCATATTTTGGATGAATTTCCGCCTGCATGACGACCTCTCTATAATCTTAATTAGTCGCGCATCTTACCTAAATGAGCAAGGCGAATCAAGCCCTAAACACCGCCATCACCGGGGCGTGATCGGAAGGGCGTTTGAGTTTGCGTGGGCGTGTGTCCACCTCGCACGATTGGCAGGTTTCGGCCAGGGGCTTGGTCGCTAAAATCAAATCGATACGAAGGCCCTTGTTCTTCCAGAAATTACCGCCGCGATAATCCCACCAGCTAAATGTATCGGGCGCTTGCTCAAACTGACGAAAGACGTCTGACAGCCCAAGCTTGATCATACTCTG
This sequence comes from Legionellaceae bacterium, assembly GCA_002707695.1. GTDB lineage: Bacteria > Pseudomonadota > Gammaproteobacteria > UBA12402 > UBA12402. The sequence goes on along the minus strand of PANR01000016.1, from coordinate 7,951 downwards.
CAATGCCGCCCGCTCTTTGTCACTGACAAGCACGTGCCCCTCCCACGCGGCGGGATCATGCACATCATTATCATGCGGTGCAACATTGAAATCACCCAACACAATCAGTTTAGAATATTGCTTCATTTGCGCGTGAATAAACCGCGTGACATGTTCAAACCAATTTAACTTGTAATCGTATTTTTCAGAACCGACTGCTGATCCATTGGGCACATACAAATTAATAACGCGCACACCGTTAACAGTCGCGGCAAGAATGCGTCGCTGTACATCAACCAATGAGTCAACGTCGGTGACAACCTCTGTCGGTTGTATTTTTGCCAAGATAGCAACGCCATTAAAGGTTTTTTGCCCACTAAAAACAACTTGGTAGCCGGCCTGTTGAATATCATCGACAGGAAAATCATGGTCTTGTGTTTTAGTCTCTTGCAGCGCGACGACATCAGGTTCATGACGAACCAACCAATCAAGTAAGTGCGGTAAACGCACGCGTAGTGAATTGACATTCCAAGTAGCAATTTTCATAAAACCCACCCCAACCCTCCCTTATCAGGGAGGGAGCAAACAACATTCCCCCTGACAAGGGGGATTAAGGGGGTTTGCGTAATAAACAACAAGCCCCAATACCAATAGAGAAGAAAATTTACAAACTATAATACAGCTGAAATTCAACGGGATGTGCAGTTACATGCACTTTGCGAATTTCGCTGCGCTTGAGTGCAATATAGGCATCGATCAAATCATCAGTGAACACATCGCCCGCGCGCAAAAAGTCGCGATCGCTGTCCAAACAATTTAATGCTTCGTCTAATGAACCGGCAATGACAGGAATATTGCGTGCTTCTTCAGGTGGCAAATCATATAAATCTTTATCAATTGGATCACCTGGTAAAATTTTATTTTTAATGCCGTCCATGCCCGCCATGACCATAGCCGAAAAAGCCAGGTAAGGATTACAGGCAGGATCAGGAAAGCGCACTTCAATGCGTCGTGCTTTTGGATTAGAGGTGTGCGGAATACGAATTGATGCCGAACGATTGCGAGCAGAGTACGCTAACATTACCGGCGCTTCAAACCCAGGCACTAACCGACGATAACTATTGGTGGTTGCATTGGTAAATGCATTGATCGCACGCGCGTGTTTTAAAATGCCGCCGATATAATACAAACCAATATCTGACAAGCCCGCATATTTGTTACCCGCAAAAACATTATTACCATCTTTTGCTAAAGACTGGTGACAATGCATGCCATTACCGTTATCACCAATTAACGGTTTGGGCATAAAGGTTGCCGTTTTACCATAAGCGTGCGCCACGTTATGCACAACATATTTTAACATTTGCATTTCGTCAGCTTTTTTTACTAAAGTATTAAATTGTGTGGCTAATTCATTTTGGTTGCCCGTTGCCACTTCATGATGGTGCGCTTCTGTAGGGATACCAAGTTTTTCTAGCATTACGCACATGGCCGAACGAATGTCTTGTGATGAATCAACAGGTGGCACAGGAAAATACCCGCCTTTTACGCCTGGTCGATGCCCCATATTACCTTCGAGATAATTAGTTGAAGAGTTCCAAACCCCTTCTTTGCTATCCATTGAATAAAACGCACCGTGCATATCAACATCCCATCGCACGTTATCAAAAAGGAAAAATTCAGGTTCAGGCCCAACATAAGCCGTGTCAGCAATACCTGTTGATTTAATATATTCTTCTGCACGTTTAGCAACATAACGTGGATCGCGCTCATAACCTGTCATCGTTGCAGGCTCGATAACATCGCAACGCATCACCAATGTGGGCTCTTGATAAAAAGGGTCGAGATAAGTTGCTGTTGGATCAGGCATTAAGATCATGTCTGAGGCGTTAATGCTCTTCCAACCCATGATGGAAGAACCATCAAACATTTTACCTTCTGCCATAAAGTCTGCATCAACGACATGACTAGGCACGGTAACATGCTGCTCTTTTCCAATGGTATCGGTAAAACGCAGATCAACAAACTTAATATCTTTTTCTTTAAGCTGACTAATAACATCATTGGCGGCGGACATGGTATGTTCCTTAAACTAGCAGTAACAAACCACCACTCTATCGACATAACTAATCGATTTCAACGCCTCTTGATAAAGTTGCTGAAGGTTTTTAACATCGCCCTGTTCGCCTAGTATTGATAGCGGCAAAAATAATTCCACAATGATCTTACCGTTTAAATAATGCAGGTTAGTTTTAAGGCGTTGTGAATAGCCTGGCAAATCCTGGCAATGGTTCGTTATGGTTTTTTCAAGCTCCGGGCGGGCCGGTAAGTGCCGGCTGGGATTGCTTTGATGGTCATCCTCGGCATCAATGTGCACCAACACATCGGCAATATCAAAACCACCTTTTATCAGCACTTGGTAAACCTTGTCAGCAATGTAGTGGCCTTCAGAGACTGTTAAATAGCTATCAACTTGCACGTGCACATCTGTCATCACATTGCCCGCCAAAGAACGCGTTCGTAACTCATGCACTGCCTTCACGCCTGGCACTTGACGAATGCTATCTAAAATACGCTCTGCTTTGTCGTTATCAACGCCTGTATCAATTAATTCTTTAACGGATTGCCAAGCCATGACAACCCCCATCTTAATAATGATGATAGCAACCACGACGGCAGCAAGGCGATCTAACCAAATGTAACCAAACTTAGCGCCAATCACACCAATCAACACAACAAAGGATGACCATACATCCAGACGGTTGTGCCATGCATTGACCGTGAGCAATTGCGAGTTAATGCGTTGCCCAACCTTTAAGGTATAACGATAAAGAAATTCATTGGTGACCATCGAAATCACCGCGATCACAACCACCAGCGTACTTGGTGGTGGCGAGGGAATGGCATAAAAAATACTGTGAAATGCTTCATAAGCAATGAGCAATCCAACTACTACCAACACAATTGCTAACGCCATCGATGCCATGGTTTCAATGCGTGCATGACCGTAGGGGTGATCCTCATCAGGCCCTTGACTACCGGCACGTGCAGCAAACAATACCATCATGTCGGTTAATAAATCTGAAAAGGAATGAACACCATCGGCTACAAGAGCTTGAGAGTGGCCAACAATACCTGCGATGACTTTGATAACGCCCAACAGAAAGTTGGTATAAACCCCAATTAATGTGACGCGCTTGGCTTGTTGATAACGTCCTTGCTGATGCATGGACTTATTATGCCGAATTACCCGTGACTAGGCTAGGATCTGTTTACATGCCAAGCGTCATACGCGCACCGCTCATCGCACCTTCGACGACTTGTTGTGCAGCTGCTTCCGCGGCGGCCTGCTGGGCCTCACCAACGCTGCTTTGCATGGCGTTTAAACGAGCATTATCAAAGCTGTCTGGATCGAATGGATCAGCTTGTGTCTGTGCGGTTTCAGTCTCAGCAGCCTCACTCTCGGCAGCTTGGCTACCTGTAGGTGCTGGCGTGGGAGCTTTTGCACCCTTTTTTTTATAAGCATCACGCATGGCCTGAAGTGAATTAGCAATATAAGATGCCCCGTCAGTATATGGTTTTTGCTCCCGAGGCTGAGATTGTTGATCATCGGGCTGTTCGGCTTTTGCTGCCATCTGCATTTGTTGGATATTTGGCTCTCTGCTATTGTCCAATGCAGAGCTGTCAATCTCTGTAGGTGCAACAGGCGTTTGAGGCGCCATCGCCGCAGCATGTAATTCAGGTGGTGTATTATCGGGAGTTGCCATATTTTTTCCTAATCTTTATTATTCTTCTCGCGATTATAACAAGACTACGGCAATAATGGAAGATTTCTTACAAACAAAATGCGTTTTTGTCTGATCGCAGCCAAGCAAGCTAACCTATTGATTATATTGTTAGTATAGAACCGCTGTGTTAAAACGCCCGCTGAAAACAACAGGTAAACCCCTCAAAAAGCTGCTATGCTTACCAACATGACATTTTGGACTAAAAAATTCAGTGCATTCATGACGATACTGGCAAGCTCAATTCTGCTGAGCGCCTGCGCAACCAATGGGAGCGCAACCACTAAAGGAGATCAGGCCAAAACGCCAACCACGCCCCACCACGATCGCTTAGAAAGCTTTAACCGCACAATGTTTGGGCTAAACAAAGAGCTCGACACCTACATCATGAAGCCCGTCGCCACCTTTTATAACAAGGCGATGCCCCGGCCGCTCAACAACGGCATCAATAATTTCTATGCCAACATCAACACCGTGCCCACTATCGTGAATGATTTATTGCAAGCCAATTTTTATCAAGCCACATCAGATACTTGGCGCTTAGGCATTAACACCACTGCTGGTGTGGGTGGATTGTTTGATGTGGCTAGCCACATGGGCTTGGACAGTAATGTCGAAACCTTTGGCCTTACACTCGCATCCTGGGGCTGGACAAATTCCACTTACGTTGTGCTGCCCTTCTTTGGACCTAACACCATACGTAGCACTGTTGGCAAACCTGTCGACTGGTTTTTCTCCGTACAGCGACAGATCACCCCCTGGTGGCCAAAACGAATCGCTGTGTATGCATTACAGTTTGTTAACGAACGTGCGCAATTGCTAAGGTATCAAGGGGTATTTGATCAGGCCGCGCTTGATCCCTATGTTTTCGTGCGCAACGCTTATTTACAACGCCAAGCTTATTTGATCAAACGAAACAAAGAACTCGATGACCCATACACGCCCGAAGAAACCAAACAATATGAATACGAATACGAAGAGTTTGAAAAAATATAACGTTTATTGTCATACCAGCGAAGGCAAAATGACAACAAGGATATTAATATTAATCATTTATGTTTAACATCGTCTTACACAGCCCACAAATTCCACCCAACACCGGTAACATTATTCGCTTGTGTGCGAACTGCGGTAGCGATTTACATTTAATTGAACCGTTAGGGTTTGAGTTGGACGACAAAAAGTTAAAGCGCGCTGGTTTAGATTATCACGAATGGGCTAATGTTAAGGTTTATAAAAATTTTGAAAGCTTTCTTGAGCAAGTCAAACCAACACGTTTATTTGCCATCGAAACTTGCGGCGAACGCTTGTACACTGACGTTCAATACGAGCCTGGTGACACGATTGTCTTTGGTTCTGAAACCTGGGGATTATCTGATGACGACTTAACACACTTTAAAAAAGAAAATGTTTTGTTAATTCCGATGAAACCTAAAAACCGCAGCTTAAACCTATCAAACTCTGCTGCCTTAGTGCTTTACGAAGCCTGGCGGCAGCAGGGTTTTTGTTAACAGCAGCATATTGCCTTACAAAAACATCTTTGAAGCTTCGGGAAGAATGGACTTGGACCATCTTGTCGTTGTCATTTTCGCGCAGGCGAGGATCTAGTGCTAAAATGGGCGTTTCTGGACCCCCGATAAGTACCCTGTGGGTGCAAGCCGGGGGTGACAGCAATGTTTTCATGAAGTTAGCGGATTGTGGTTGCTTGTTGGGTTTTTATGGTGTTTTTTGGGTGCAAGTGTCCCGTGAGCGCCCCGTGGCAAACAAAAAACCATTAACCCCACCAAACCAACAAGAAATTCCTTAAACTAACAAGTTGTAATAACTAAAAAAAAAGATAAACTCTCTCATAAATGTATCCTTAGAAGCTGATGCCCGTAACAGCCGGGCAAGCGAAACTACCCTCATTTAGATGGCAGGAAAAACATGACTCAATTTATAGTACTCGACCCTGAAATGTTAATTGATAATGAGCTGGGTGACCCAACGGGTCTTTTCATTGTTGAGGCTAAAAATAAAGAAGAGGCTTTACTTAAAGCAAGCAAGTTTTTGTTATCACAAGACAGAGAATTATTTGAGGAATACACATACAGCACAATTGCAAACGAAGGGCTTTGCGGAAAATTTTTGTTTGTCACTTCTGAAGAAGATAAAAAATGGAATGAAAAGGCTGAAGTCATCACTTCTCCTGAAACATTTAAATGGCGAATACGTAAGTATTTTGGCAAGCAACAAAAATATGCGGATCTTTATATTGAGCAGCAACTAGAAGACAAAGATCTAAAATTTCCTGAAGAGATGATTCAGTTCTTATGGGACAAAAAATTCACAGAGTGGGTAAGAGTGACAATAAAGCCAATGGATGAAATTAGCCTGATCGGTGATACAGATTAAGCACGGCTTAAACGATCAACTTTAGCTCAAAAAAACTTTTGACCTACAAATAGAAAAAAACAACCTTGCCCTGAAATTTGCTTGTTCAAATCTCACCACTCTTTCTTAAGCGATGAATTGATCGCAGCCAAAAGAATTTTTGTTGAACCGCCACCAAAAAAATAACCTATTATAGTGATAAAAGCCAAATTTAGCACAGCACCCCACCCTATAAACCTTAAAACCAGCTCTGTCACTTGAGCATTTCTGAATACTATAGCAATAACTGTAAGAAGTAAAATAATATAATAGTTACATCGCATGTACTTAAAAATTTTATTTTTAAGTTTTTTTCTGGTTTTTCCATCTTTTTTGAGGGTAGATAAAATATGATCTTGCAACTGAGGCCCATACCCCTCCTCAACTTCACGTTTAGACTTGAATCAACAAAATCTTTTCGATCAGAGTCTATGCGAATATTTTTTAAATTTTCAATCCACTCAGCAAAAGGGCTGGCCATGATTTTTTCTTTTTCTTCACTCATAAAATTAACTTAAGCTAAACTATTAAGCCACACTTTCAAGCTGTTTAAACTCTTGCTTAATAAAACTAACTGGTATTTCCACATTAAGCATATCTTCTTGAAAAAGTTTACTCCAAGCCGAACCTAATCGATGAGTCCAGCCAGAAAGCTCCATGGCTGTCCAATTTTTCATTTTATTCCAAACATAGTCGACAACGGCCTTATCATCATCGTCACTTAATGTTTCAAACTTCTCAAGAGGTTGATCAATATGATTCTTACCAAAAGCCTTATAAGCTTGATAAAGCTCCGGAATGATTGGACCATATTTCCAAGCCTGAATCTCTTCCGGGAATAATGGCTTGTCCCTAGAGGCAAGAGAAAATCCCTGCGCAATATAACAAAGCTTATTAAGCTTCATAGGAGTAAGGGGAACTATTGCTTTCGCATCATTTGCTTTTTCTATAAAATATCTAGCGACATTGTAAACATTTGTTTGCATAGCTTAGACTCCTAGCAAAATCAAAAAAATATTGCCTCCGTCCAATGATGGCTTCTTTGAAGAAGAACCCATTTTATACCACCAAAGGACAAAGGCTGCAACAAGAGGCTGCGCCTTAAAAAAAACCTACTCACCAAATTCTACATAAAATTAAGCCCCCAACTAAGACAAACGCTGCATCAAGCCCTTGGCTTGCACAATCGGTTCCGCCATCACTGAAAAATAATGAAACAATACATTTTCAGCAATTTCGTTAAGATTGGCATTAAGCGCAACCTCAACCAGCGCATTGATTTTATCCAGTTGATTCATAATACCATCATAGGTTTCCTAAATCCCCGATCAAGCTGGGAGTGACAGCAAAGAAAAACCCATCTGCGATGGGCTTTTTTAATTGGAGCCTTTGAGAAGGATGGACTCGGGCCATTCAGCGTTGTCATCCCCGCGAAAGCGGGGATCCAGGAATATTGATTTAGAACTGGATTCCCGCCTCCGCGGGAATGACAGCAAAGAAAAACCCATCTACGATGGGCTTTTTTAATTGGAGCCGACGATAGGATTCGAACCTACGACCAACTGATTACAAATCAGTCGCTCTACCAACTGAGCTACGTCGGCCCACTAAGAAGAAAGCGAATATTATAAGGTGTCTGGCGCTAATTCAAGCCCAAATTGATGCTTGCTTGCACTCCAATATTGTCCAAAAATTGCTCGTCGTGAGAGACGACCAGCATCGCGCCTTGATAGCACGCTAATGCAGACTCCAAACTAAGCACGCTCTGAAGATCT
>PANR01000015.1 GCA_002707695.1 Legionellaceae bacterium | reverse complement strand
GCTTCAGCATTAGCGGCTGCTGCAGGTAAATTACCCCCAGTGTCGAGGTAACCACCGTCAACACCGCTTGCTGGTGCAGGAGAACCGCCAACAACACCACCCAGCCAACTTCTCACGCGCCGGGATGCTGATGATAAGAAGCCTTCTCTGCCTTCTCGCACAGGAATACCAGGTGCTGCACCACCTTGTCCCACTAAAACGACATCAGAACTCGCATCACCAGCCGCTGCCGCGCCACCACCCTCATAAGCCGGGTTTTGATAGCCATGCGGCGCATATGGACCACCAGCATCGCCAGCTGCACCACCGGCCACACCAGGATTTCCAGCCCCAGCAGGCGCATCAAACACAGGAGCATTATCTATTACAATAGCTTCAGCACCCGCATCACCCTCACCATTCAAATCTAAACCCTGTGCGTGATGACGGCGAGCGGCTTGTTGACGATCAAGATTGAACGAGCCTCTAAAATATCGGGCCAACAAGGTCAATCCTGCTGAGACCGCGCCCATATAGAGCCAACCTTGGCCAACGTGATTTCTTGAAGCAGCGTCATTATAAATAGCGCCTTTGAGCAATTTTGCAGCGAAACCTTCTGGCAAATTGGGGTCAATACCATAGCTCGACGTATTTTGAGAAGCTTCAAGCGAATGAATATCAGCGGCCATCGAGGCAGCGGCATCATAAGACATAGCCATCAACGCAAACATCACCGTAACCAACGCGATTTTGAGCACTTCGTCAACACGGTCGTACCCCTCAACCACCATATCATGACGATCATGATGCGCTGGGGTATTGCGCTGGCCTCTCACCCAAGCGGCGACTAATTGACCAACAAAAGCTGCCAAAGAGGTAAGAAATGACGGCAACGCCCATTGTTGGAGTGTTTCAAAACCGGCTTGTTCAGCAGCGCCAGGGGCTAACATGTACTCGAGCGCTTTAACACCACCGAGGCTTTCCACGTACTGTGGCCCGAATTCATTTTCGATTGCATGGACTGAATTTTGAACAAATTTCCATTGCGCCCCCTTAGCTAATTGTGTAACTGTAAAGAAAAGCACAGCTATCGCAGTAGCAACCGTTACTGGCAACTCGCCCTTAGCCGCTTGTGTCAGGCCGGCTTTACCAGCGCGCTTGGCTCGCTGAGCTCTGGTTTCATCACCAGCCATGCCGTAGTTCACTACTCCAGCATCATCACCCATTAAAGGTGCGTATGCCCCACCTGCTCTTGTGCCACCGCTCGAACTAAACATGCTTATCTCCTCATCATTGGTATAACTATTAGAAAACTGGATGCTACGCTATAGGGAAAACCTTAAGGAAATCTTAAGTCTTGCGACAAAATGGGATTTTTTAGTCAATTTGTTCTAAAAACAACCCACCCCAACCCTCCCTCGTCAGGGAGGGAATTAAAATAAACCTCCCCCTGATAAGCGCGATTAAGTATTGAAAAACCCACCCCAACCCTCCCTTGTCAGGGAGGGAATTAAAAAACCTCCCCCTGATAAAGGGGGATTGAGGGGGGTTTGAAATAAAAAAACAAAAACCCAGGCATCTCTTAAGCTTTCCTTAAGCTTTGTTGCCTAAGCTAGCGAACTAGCAATTAGGATAACTACTATATCAGCGCACAGAGGAACACTTGTCATGTACGAATTACTAAAAAAAGCTTTTCAAACCAAGCAATTTGGCCCGCTGGTCACGCACTGCCAAGACCGCAGATACCCAGCAATCCTAGCAGCACCTGAAGGTGAAGCGCTGACCCCTGCAGTTTTTGTTGAAAACCTGAGAAAAACGCTTCGCGATGAGCGCGATGTGCTAGATAAAAGCTTTCAAGATTATCATCGACTTGTAGGGCTACAAGCCGAGGCAAAAGCTGCGAAAGAAACGCTCTCTTCAGCCGTGCTGAAAGCACTAACACCCGCACTCTTGCGCCTAATGAGTGAACGACAAGCCCCCGCGCTATTGAACAAGGACTTCCTGCAAAACTTTTTACAAAGCATCGACGCTCCTGAGGAAGATATGGCGAGTCTTGAAAGCACCCGTGCCGCCATTCAAGCTGAAGAGGATAAGCTTGATGCTTTGTGTCAAGCAATAAACAAGCAAACTGGCATTAGCAATAAAAACTTTCTAGATAATTTAAAACAATTCATGATGGCATGCCGTAATATTCCTGAATTAAACAAGCTGGTTGAAAAAGTCAACCAACGTGCCGAAGAAGAAGAGGCTGAAGAAAATGATCCGGTTAAAAATCGCGCCATTGCGCTCGCAAAGTCACTGAAAAACCCTGCTAATAGCGCTCTATGGCAAACAATCACCAACCTCTCAGAAGATGATATTCAAGCTATTCAAACCGCTCAAACTGGGATACTGCGAGAACCAAAAACAGAAACGCGCCCAGCAGACGCCCGTTTTGATCACGACATGTTTGCAGACATCTTACTTAAGCCACTTGTTCTGAAAAAATTTCTAGCTGGTGTTGATCAAATGGCTGGCGTGAGTGCTCAAGCCACTGGCCTTGGTATTGAACCGTTTGATCCGGGTGAGACTACAGGCTGGGAAAAAGTTCAAATAGAAACTGCCATTGCTTTTGACCGACACGCCGATCAATTTGCAACGGCCATTGAAACAAAGCTTACTGAGCAAACCGCCAAGCTTCAAACGAGCCTGCAACGCATAATAAATCTTTTAATGCCTAATAAAATTGAAATTGGCGCTGAACAAGCACCCGTTGCTGTTATTGAAATGCTGCTAAGCAGCGCCAGCAACACTGCACGTACTGGCTGGCCAAACGCTGCTATTCAACTAGACTCTGCTACACTTAGCAGCGAAACCTCAGGGCCCATTCGCCGAGCTGTGCTAGCATTTCTAACGGCTGCGCATAACAGCATTGGACATCTTGCTAATCAATATTTTTGCTCTGGCAAAACGATGAGCCTAGCTTTTGCTACCTTGTCCTGTCGTGAACAAGCTGAACTCAGCCGAAACGATAGTATGATTGTTCATGAAGCAAGATTGCGCCCACTGTTATATCAGTTTATTGCTAATTCTGGCGAGACAAAAGCAACAAAAACAAAAGCGGCCGATTTACTTGCCAACCTTAAGCCGCCAAAAGATGCATCACCTGCTGAGCGCTTGAAAAGACAACATGAGCAAGGGTTATGGCACCAGTATTTGGAAGCGCTTGAAGATGACAACAAAGAGGCTGTTAGAAAAAAATTATTCCAGCTTGATTTATTGTTAGGACATGACAATAAACGAAAAACAGCCACGCCATTTTTAGGTTTAAATATGCTGCAACTTCGGCTGGGTCACATGGCGTGTAGTACTGATGCCTTAGATGCGTTATTTAAATTCCTCAACACAAAAGATACGTTAAGCCCCCAAGCACGTATTACAAACTGGTTAGATAGAATCAAAGGGGCGGCAACGACGCGTGAAGATCTATTTGCTGCTGCTGATACTTCAGAAGATACATACGTGACGAATTGTGAAATAAAATTGATGCAAACCCTGCACGAGATCAACAAATCATTTAACGATCATGGCCAACTCATTGCACTTGGGTTATTGCCTGATCAGCTTAACTCTCTGCACAACATTGCGCTAGAACATCATAGCGACATGGATGGGCTAACGCGCTTAGTAGCAATTCATGCAGCATCAACGTGGCTTGATGTGTTTTTTCGATTAACCATTACACCGGGTGGCTATCTGTTAACTGACAATCTCTCCAACGATTTACGTCAATTGACTAAAATGACGCATAGTCGTTTTTCAAAACCAACCCTCAAGCAACCTTATTTGCCTGTCCGACAAAAATTGGCTCAGCTTGCATTTATGTTAGAGGGTGATAGTCTTGCTGAAAATGGTGACGAGTATGCCTGGCGCAGAGCAGAGCTCACCGAGCGCTTCCAAGCTCAGTATGAAAGCTTTTTAAATAGCATGGTCGAAAAACCATCCGAACTACGCACCAAAGAAGCATTGGCTGAAAAGTTAGTCGTTGTTTCTGACCTCAGCACGTTTTGTGACAAGCATAGCAAACCGTGTCCAACATTCTCATCATTAGCGCCGAATGTTATTGAGCTTGCGAAAAAATTATCATCATACGCTGAGCAATTTGAGAATGAAATGAAACGAGATGGTCATGTGAATAAAACAAAAGCTGCGTTTGAAGCAGATGAAACCATCAGCGAGCATCGTGATGCAATCAAGCTTGCACTTGATGCCATGCTCTCTCAGAAAACCAACATAGCGCTTAATGGAGCGTTTGCTGCTGCTATGGCAGAGCACCGTCTTTGATTGATTGAAAACCCACCCTAACCCTCCCTTCTCAGGGAGGGAACTGAACATTGAAAACCTTTCCTGTCAGGGAGGGAATTAAAATGAACCTCCCCCTGATAAGGGGGATTGAGGGGGTTATGTGTTTGACAAACAGCTACGGTGGTTGAACTACTGGCGCTGCGCGGGCAGCTGCACCAGCTTCATCTTCATGACGGAACATGCTCATGGGATTCACCAACGTCTCACCACGTCCGTCACCCTCAGTCTCAACCGCCGGATCAGCACGATGATCAACGCGATGAGCAACCACTGGATCCTCGCACCCTAACTGTCGCAAATACTTTTTCGCTTCAGACACCAGTGTATCAATCGCTACATCGTGGGCATCTTCGCTGGCCGCACGTTTCACCACTGCTAACACACGCTTTGCAGCACTTTTCAATGATGCGCGATCGCCCGGATAAGCTCGCATACGCACGTCAACCCCATCATACTTTGCCTGACTAGATACATAAGCTTTTAAGTGAAGGAAATCAAATAAAAACTTCGATAGTTTAAAATAATTAGCAAAATCGGCAGATGACATATCAAGCCACAAAGCAGACAAGCGCTGCAAAGTATTTGGTGCTTGCACTAGCAATTGATCACATTGATAGGTGTAATCGCACAATGCATTTGATAAACGAGTATGCAAGAGCTTAAAGAATAGTGATTGTCCATCTTCAGAAGCAACCTGATCAAGCTCACGCAAAAGAGCCTCCATATCCTCCAGCTGCTCATAACTCACGATAGCCACTTCTTTGCTGCAATGCTCGAGCAACAACAAATAGTATTCTGCTTCAATCGTTACCCTGTCATATAGATTGAGATCATCATCAGATGAACGCAAGGCTTCAAGTGATAGCTGATAATGAGATAACGCCAATGTTACTCTCCCTTGTTCTGCTTCAAGGTTTGCTAAACCCCAAAAAGCAGCCGACTTGGACACAATAGTTTCAGATAAAAACGCTTTTTCACTCAGCCACGCATGGAGTCGTCTTGTTACATTTTTCAAGGCAGTATCGCCGTCATCAACCGGCAAATGCTGCCATTCTTGAGCGCGCAATTCATTTGGAAGCTCTCTATCCAGCACTCCAAGACGCATCGCATAACGTTCAAGCAACAGTTCGGCACGTACTTTATCAGGATGCTGATCGATCATCTTGTCGATTTCACGGCAGACTTCATCATCGCCTTGATGCTGGGCATCGGCATAACGCTTCATCCAGAACAATTTGAGCACCGAAGATTGTGTATAATCGCGAGGCATTGTATCGCCGAATACTGCCGCTATAAATTCAAATAATTGTCGACGAGAGCGTAAATCAAGCTGTGAAAAATCAATATTTTGTTCAGCTGGCAGCATTGCCAAGAGCAGGTCTCTTTGATCACCAATTGTCAATCTTCTCACATCAACATGTCTTGCAAGCTCTTGACAATATCCAAACAGATCTTGGGCAGATGGGTTTGACAAACTAAACGCACGCAATACAAGGCCCCACGTGGCATGAAACATCACTTTCAACTCAGCTGGTTCAGTCCCCTCGAATGAAATGCTATTAAGTAACTCAATAGCAGCTTGTGCATCACACCGCGCCACCAACACAGACAGCTGAATCAATGGACCATGCGGCGAAGCCTTAGCAACCGGAGCGAGCACCTTATTCAACGGTTCAACAAAAAGCTCTCCTTTAACCCCTCGTCGAATATCATCCAGAGGCAGACATTGACATGTTGGGGATTTAATCTTGAAAAGACGATCATCTGCATAAATTTGATAATCAGCCAACAATTCCATCAGTTTTGATAAAGCTGACAAAACAAGACCCTTATGAACACGCTCGCCACTATAAATTTTGTCCAAGCGGCGACAAATGGGCTCAACACGTTTAGCAAAATCGAGCAACAATATGGCTTGTTTCACAGTATTTTTATCACCACCATTCAACAACTGACTCAAGCCATTCAAATCAGCAACGGTTGACTGCGCCACCTTAAACAAATCAGCATAACTCACATCATTTAATTTGCTTACGCCCAAGGAGTCCGAAGACAAGCCGGTAAACCATTCAGGCTGATCAGCAATGTGTTGATCTGCTACAGACAAATATACTTCACGACAAAGCGAGATGGCATTTAGCACAACTAATTTAGGCAACACGTTGACAGTATTGCTAACCGACACTCGCGCTGTGGCCGTTGCTAACACGCCAGACCCCAGGCTTGAGGTTAATACAAGCATGGCTTTTGAAAAAACATCATACAAAGCTTGTTCATTTGGCAACGCTTCCTGATGTGACTCACCTTCTTGTAATTGATATAACGGGCCAGGTAACTCAGCATCTTGTTCCAAAAGTTTATAAGAGCCTCGTTGAGCCATCGATAATTGCCCAGTTGATACTAAAGAAGACGCTGCAAACTCAATGACATCGCTTGGCTCAGATGAAAATTTAAAGCACAAATCATCGAGTAACTTTTGAAAATACATCAAATGCGGCATAATCACGGGCCCTTTAGCATCGATCTCCACCAATGCAACCCTCGTTGCTCGGATAAGGCCGAGCAATTGAGCGTCGTCAACCCCATCAGCACGTGCCAATTCAGTGGCCATATGTGATAGTTTCCCTGCAGTAAGTATAAATCCTCTGCCGGAAAGATAATCGCGCAACGATTTAAATGCCGGGTTATTCTCAGAAAATTGACGCTTACACCATTCCACCAGGTTGCAAGGCTCACCGTCATCGGAATGCTCGCTCGAGCGTGACGCATCAAGGTCAGGTGAAGTCACCGAACGCCTTGCTGGTGAGCCTGGCGCACTCTCACTTCGTGGGCGTGGTGATAGAATAGATTGAGGAGGCTGAAATACCCCTTTAAGCAACCGTTTAACTTTTACTGGCTCTGAACAAGAAGCCACAACCCCTTTAAAATAAACATGACACAATACCGCTGATGGATTTTGTCTCTTCGAATACTCAAGCTGTGCAAACAGTTTATCGGCCAAACTCTGTTGTCCGGGGAAGTAGTTTTGAACCAGCATCAAGAAGTCTTTATCATGCTCTGCTTCGTCATCCACCAGAAAATAGTTAGGGTAAAAACGAGCAGCTTTGATATAGGCAATCAATGCCAATTGTGCAAATTCACTCACACTTTCTTGGGTTGTGGTAATACGCGCACCTAAATGACAAAGCTTTGCTAATTTTAGAAATTGCTCACAATAAAGTTCGGCCTCTTGCTGAGGATGAGTAGCAAATTCGTTCTCATTAATATCGAACTGGCCAAACTCACCTGACTGCCTGTCGAGCTCATTAACTCTAAGCTGAAAACCAAAAAATTTCTCGGCAAGTAACCACCACGCTTGCTCGGGAGTCAACTTTTGCCGCTGATTAGCAATAGCAGGCACATATTTGTAGAAAGTGTCATTGCTACGAATTTTAACTAATTTTCTCTGTAAATCCTTAAGTGTTGTTGCTTTCATATCAAAGCGATATAACAACATCGCCAAAAACAGCAAATCACTCGAGAACTCAGCGAGCTCTTGGTAGCACCGCTCTTGCTCCATCGTCTTTTCCTGCTCAGGCCCAACCGCGAGGTTAGCCTGATCTAAATAAGGTAAAAGATACTCGCCCATCAACTGCCACGCGGCACCAAACAGACGGATTCTCTGATTCGTGTTAAATTCTTCAAACCGGTTTTCGCCTGAAGATACTAGTAACAAATCACGTGCCGTTTTTTCATCTGCAAGCGCGTGCCCAATACAAACTGCAATGTTAGGCATCTCTCGTTTTGATACTAGCGCTTTCATTGCCTTACGCTGGCCACTTGAAGAAAAGCCAAATCGACTGGGTTGCTTATCGCGCAACTCTGCTGTTTTTGCAGCCATCAAATTAACCGTTAGCAACCCACACTGGCTTCGATCAGCAAAAAAGGCGAGCGCTTCTGAAGCTTTTTTAACAGCCGACCGATACTTGTCATAACCCTCCATACCCTGAGAAATTTCATTTAACACCGCTAACAACAAGCGCTCCACTTGAGCTTTTTTAGCATCGATTTCTTCAAACTCAAAATCAGACACATAAACTTTGTCATAAATTTCTTTTAACACCTTCAAGCTTGCCACAGGATTATCGTGTTGATAATGCTTTTTCATTCGAACTAAATCGCCACGGAATAACAAACCCACTTGTAATATTTTTAATTGATACCAATCTTCTAATGACAGAGAAGGAGAAGGATTAGCTAACGCAATCAAACAAATTTGCATCGCTTTTCTGTAACTCGGCTTAACTGGCCTGCTTTTTCCTTTTCCTTTTGATCTGCTACTATCTTTAAAACCACACATCACTGATAACGCTAACTTTATAACCTTATTCGTATCAACCTCGGTCCAATTGATGAATGTAGCATCATTAATCCTTGTGACAGGGAATGCAGCTTTGAGCAAACCAGCGAGCTGATCAACACCTTCATAATATTTCTGGAATAGTCTTAATGTATATATCTGTTTTGCTAAATCACTGTTGTATTTATTTTTATTTTCCTCAACAATCTCCGGCAGTGGATACGACCAATCCGCCTTATGGATGGCGCGATAAATCTGGTAAGCATCCTCATTGCACCCTGCCGGCTTTTTCGCAACGGGCTCATCATCCTCGTCTAAATCAACGGGTGCAGCAGCATAATCCGGCTCATGCTGGCGTGGCAGTTGATTGATGGCATTAGGCAACTCACGCAACACCGTCACCAAACAACGTTGGAGGGGCTGCTCTATCGTCCTGTCCACATCAGTCCAAACGTACCCAAATAAATCCCTCAAATAAGACCAAATAGCGCCATAAAATCCATCAAACATCTCGCGCTTACCCAGCTTATTCAACAAGCCGTCTAGGTCTGCACCGTTAATAGCAGCAATGAAACCTTTAAGCTCGTTTGTGTAATTTTTTTCTAAGTCAAATCGATCTAAATCATCTGGCCAAGTCTTTTGAATAAGTGGCACGGCTACGCGTTTGTATCTTTTGAAAGCACTTTTTGCCAACTGACCGTCATTCGTTACCTCTACGCCTTCTGCTGGTCGACACCAAGCCTCACAAAGACTCAACAACAAAAAGCGATGCACCAAAAACATTGCTTCTTCATGAGGGTTACAAGGCTTATCATCTGCAAACAACAATTTATCCAGCACGGCGACAAGCTCTAATAATAATAAACCATATTTGTCATATCCGCCGTCACATTGAACAAGCGGCAAAAACATCTCTTCGTAACATGCTGGCGCAACCACACTCATGCGAAGGCGTGATTCGAGATTGTCTGTCACTGCTTCTGGATCTGATAATGTATCAGCCAATAGACTTGATACAGGTCTTTCATAGATCGGTTCGGCTTCAGCAGGCTTCGAAACTCGCTCTTGATTAGCAATTTTTCGCCCTAATTCAGCAATTTTGTCAGCTAACTTACTTGTATCACCACTCGTCGTTGCTGCTTTTTGTGCTTGTAGAAACAAAAAGTGCGCTTGGTTTTCGTGTAGCGGCACTTCTTCAGCTCCGGATTCCTCACTCCGAGCAGGCGTGGCTGGCAATGAACGATGCTTCGGTTTTTCTTCAAGCTCCTTCCTAAGGGTGAGAATATCTTTTAGTAGGGCCTCAGAACATTCGAGAAACCACTGCTTGTACTTTGTTTCAGTATCACGCCTGTGAGCACCTGGGGTGCTTTCGGCCAAAGCACATTGTTGAAAAGCCTCTGCTACCCGCTTAATACGCTCACGAACACAGTTTTGTAGGGCAGGCTTGTCTAGCTGATCATAATGCAGCATTAACAAGAACGTTATTCGATCTAAACCATTTGTATAAACAACACTTGAACCATCTTCATCTCCATGCATGAGTTCCTGAAGGCACTCAAGATGATTGGGAGAGCCACCAAGCGCGTCATTCCAATCCTTAACGTTTGGAGACCAAGCACAGTGAAATCGTGCTTGCAAGCTGAGTAATTCTAGATACAGCCGTTCTCGTCGGGTTTCAGCTAACTTATCCGCGGCAGGAAACGCTTTTTCAAACAAAGCATCCAGTGCTTTTCGATGCTCAACTAACTGTTGCAAACCATTCCAATATTGTTTGAATTCAAAATCTGATTGGCTTCGCAAGGCAACTAATTCTCGCTCAAGCCCATCAACTTCATTTAAGCGTGACTCAACTTCAGCACGCATTTCACTTTTGTGTTGATATAAACGGAAATATTCATGCAGGCTTTCTGTATAACGCGTTTTAAATGCCTCATGCGCTGCTTGTAATGCTGCTGCTTCCGCCGCTTCTGCTGCTGCAGCGGCGCTTTCTGCAGCGGGTTCGGCAATTTCTGTTGGAGCTGGAGCTGCAGCGCTAGCTACGGGTGCTTCGTCAACTTCTGATGGAGCTGCAGAAGTATCTGCTGGAGTTTCAGCACTCACCGTGGGTGCTTCACTCGCTGCGGGTGCTTCAACAGCTTCTGCTGGAACTTCTGGAAACAACACCGCGCGCAACTCGGCCGATATTGCTTCAGCATCCAAGCCACGTGCTTTTGCTGCGACAGCCGTTTGACACAACATGTCTAGCAAATGCCATTGCTCCACTTCGGAGACCACTTGCCATTTTTCAAGAAGCGGTGTAATGCTGTCATAAAGCGTGACTGCTGTTAATTCCTCGCCTGTCATTGTCATAACAGCGAGTAATCGCAACATGCCTTTTGTTAACGTGTCATCATCAGCAACCTCTGAGATAAGTGCTGACAACGCATCAGAAAGCGGCGTTAATGCTTCGAGCGGCTGCTCGCCTGTATATACTTTAAGAAGCTTCTCCTCAGTTTCAGGACTAGCAACATGAGTCGGTGCAGATGTTTCTTCAGGCGCTTCTTCAGCTGCAGCATCACTCGCTGCGGGCGTCTCGCTCGTTACATCAGCTGACAGATAGTCCGTTGCTGGCCGCGCTGGTGGAACTGGCTTAGGCAGTGAAACGTCTTTCGCACCTTCTACTTGCGGACGTGATATTTCTAAAGATTGCAACGATGCATCTAATTGTGCGCGAGCATCTTTAATACCACCAATAATTTTTTGCAGTCTTGCAAGCGCCTCATCAACTGGCGAAGGATGCTCAACTGAAGACTCATCTGCCACGCTTGGCTCAGCGGTATACCGACTAAATTCTTCAAGCGATGCTTCAAAGATGGTAGAAAGGTTTAATTCATAACCTTGCAGCACACGCTCACCTTCTTGCAACACATCGTCATCATTTAGTTCATCATCTTCACGTTCAATGCTTTCTTCACGTGATGATTCGACTGTGCTATCTAACTCGGCGTCTATAACCCGCGCTAATTGCTTAAATTCAGTTTTAAGCGCTTTGAGTTGCTCATAAAGCGTTTTAAATATTTTTTCTTCGTGCTTATCTTCATATGCATAATAATAAGTCGCGTATAACTCAAACTTTTCTTCATACTCAGGCAGCCCCATTAAATCGGCAAAATACTCGCGGCGCTCTTCTGGCTTTTCAGCCACCATGTCTTTGAATATGCGAACGTCTTTCAGCAAATCTTTGGTCTGCGATAAAATGGTTTCAACCGGTTCTTGAGGGATTTCAAGCGATAAGTCACGTTGAGAGTAATCGGAAGATGCAAACGTATCAACGAGTTGTTGAGAAACAGCTAGCAAGCTAGCATCATGCTCACTGCGCGCAGTTGACGCAACAGATTCATCGACTAAGCTGGCATTAACTGTTTCTTGACGACGTTGTAATTCTGCCAATACCTTTTCAGCGACTGTTTTTTGTAGCACAATTTTTCTGAGTGTGACTTTCACATTCGGTGTGAGCTGTCGTTGCGGTGCAGCAGCTGCGGCAGCAGGTGTTGCTGGCTCTGGCGCTGATTCTGCTTCAGCGCGTGAAGACGGCCTTGTTCCTTCATTTGAACTAGCGTGTGTAGAGCTTCTCGGCGTTGATGCGTCACTTGGACCGCCCTCTTTGTCAAGCGCTGCAAGTTCGGCTGTGACAGCAGCAGCAACATCGCCTATTGATGCTTCGGCATCTTCATCACCATCACCACTAGCATCAAAAAACTGCTCACTACCGTCACTCTCGTTGTCAGACTGATCGACGGGTGCTTCTGCTGGAGTTGCATCAGAGGCAGCAGGTTTGCCGACAAGACTTTCATCAATTTCGGCTGTGCCATCAAAATCTAACTGCACTCTAGGTGTCGGCGGTTGTGGTGTAGCAGCAGCTTGTGCGCTCGGATCACTTGTTGATCCATTAACAACGGGCGATGCTGGAGCAACTGTCTCGCTAGCCGCTGGTCCACTCGCTGCAGCTAGTTGCGGTGATGGTTCAGCAGTAACTTCGCCGTTTAAAGAAGACGCGTCCGCTGCTTGCGCGGAGCTGGCCGATGCTAGATTCGCCGAAACAGAAGCTGCTCTTGATCGTGAACTTGGTGTGCCTGCTGCAGAATGACTGCGACTGCGTGATTTAGTTGCTTCCAATAATTTTTGCAAACTCGCATTTTGTTCATGCATTTCACTTAATGCTCTCTCTGCTGCCGCAAGCTGATTCGTGAGCGATGCTGCATCATCACTAACATCTGCACCCGCCGCAGCATCTGCACCCGCTGCATCGCCCGCCTGAGCTTTAGCCGCTTGGCGCAATGTTTCAACCAGTGATGCTTGTTTTTCAATTTCGTGCTGAGAGGTATCAAGCTGTTGCTGCAGCTCGACAACGCTTGCTTCTAACGCGTCTTTTACTTTTTCCAATTGATCTGCCTTTGCCGCACGCACTTCAAGCTCATGCTTTTCTTCTAATTCTTTAACAACCCCAACAATGGTTTGGTCGTACACAATGCCTAGCGCATCACGATCAGCAGGGCCTTGTTTACACTGATCATTTGGGAAATGTTTAAAATAATCGTTAAATACCTTAATAACAAGCTTGATTACATTTTCTCTTGCATCAGCATATTGTGCACTCGTTGGCAAATAATTTACTGCAGCCGCACCTTGAGTTTCACTAGCTGCGGTTGAAAACTGGTAACCTTCATAATTCGCTTGACGACGACTCATGGCGGATTTAATCCACCGAAAGTGTAATAGCTCAGTACCATCTATAGGCTTAAACCCTTGCGCAATGGCATCAACAACGCCGAGCTCCATTAACCACAATAAAATATCAAACAAACGAGATTGATTGCGCGCCGCCCATTTTTCTGGATCACCTCCCATTCCTTGCCTTTCGTCAAGTATTTTCCACTTGGATTTGCAAGCACGATGAAGCTCCCCATTTTTAAGATAAGGGTGCCTGTATTCAGCGTTTAGTTCAGCTTCAGCGTTTTGTAACTTTTCAAACAATGCAACCAGTGCGTCGACGGGAAATAGTGCGCCACGTTGTTTCTTTGAGTTTGAGTTGATGAAAAAATTCAGCGCTGGCGTTGTCATTAGCTCATTGACAATACCACAGTAATTGGCAAGCGTTGCGTTGACCTTAACTTTGTTTTTAGCTTTACCTTTGCTTTTACCTTTGGGCGTCAAACCCAAATATTTGTTAAGTGCAGCAAGCGTTTTGTCATCTTGCTTCCCTACACGCCGCGCTGTTTTTCCACTATTCACAGATCCTCTGCGGGTGGATGTATTGGGTTTAGCAGCTGGCGATGTAGGACTCGCTGCCGCCGACGCTTGATCTTCAGCAGGTGATTGCGGAGCAGATGCAGCAGCAGCTTCAGCTATTGCATCAGCGCTCACAGACGATCCTCTTCTCGCATGCCCACGAGGTCGCGCCGCTGTTTTCGGCGTTGAGGTATCCGGTGGCGAAGCAGCGCTACCCGGAGTTGGGAAGTCAGGTGTCACTCTTGCGCTCTGATCAGACGAGAGCGTTGAAGCTGCTAATGCGTCACTACCGACTGGAGAACCCGCAGAACCGAGCGAGCCTGCGCTACCCGGCGCAGATTGCTGTGATGCACCTAACATTGCACTACCAGGCGTAGAAGCTGCAGAACCGAGCGACCCAGCACTGCCAGGCGCAGATTGTTTTGATGCATCTAAGACAGCACTACCAGGCGTAGAAGCTGCAGAACCGAGTGATTGCTCACTCCCAGCGCCGGACGCTGCCGATGAGTTCATCGCATCGCTACGACCTGATTGATTTGGATTATGTTTTGGCACGTTACTCCCCTCCCAACCGCTGCTTAATGCATTTTATCGTTACGTCGATGCAGCTATGATTATTTGTTAAACACGGCTGCTGTCAGGAGGACTCGCCGTCTTCCTGACTTCTGGCCTTATTATCATCTACTAAACCTTAAGGAAAACTTAAGGACAAAAAAATATCCATCTATTTTAGTCATTTACTAACCAAAACATGGACAGCAAGCGCCACCTTCCTCAGCATCAGCAACCGGCTCAGTCGTTTGACGCGGCACTAGCGGATCCCGCTCTGTGGGCTGAGGTTGAGGTTGAGCTTGAACTTGAGCTTGGACCGCAGGTGGTACAACCGCTGCTGCTTCGGCACCATCAAATTGAGGCGCAGCTGGCGGAGGCGCGCCAGCACTTCGAGCTGGCTCTGGACGTTGAGCTTGAGGCATGGGCGTACCCTGAGGCGGAACATCGGTAAAAAAGCTGGTGCTCAATCCAAAAGCAGGGGTTGTGCCATCAAGAGCTGAAGAAGCACGACTTAAATTAGAAGCACGACCTGTTTGATCAAGCACTGAATAAGCTTCGCCTTCCCATGGTTTGTGCTTAAAGGCGAAACCTTCTTCAGCCTCAATTCTATTAACTAATTCACCAAACTGCGCAACATTTGAGAAATTAAGCCTGTACTTGTCCTTTTCTTTAAAAACACTTTTAGGTTCGCCAGGTTTTGTGCTGCTACCAATTCCATATTCATCATTCAATAACTTTGCAAGCGCGACTAAATTTGCTTCTTCTTTTGACGAAAACAACACCGTGTCATGTTCAGGCCCTCGACTACTTTGGTTGTAGCGACCTGAAAATTGATTTTCATTTAAACCCAACTGTGGATTTTTTTCATTCGCCTTGCGAACTAGCCATTTAATGATTGCGCCAGGAATTGGAATCTGCTTGCCCATGGAATTGCCTCCGTTTAGTTTTTGATAATAATACTTAGTGCTGATTATAACGAGAAACAAACAAACTGCAATACATTCCTAACAACAGGCTTTTACTGGCGCAAACGTTAAACGATGATGTTCGCAAGGACCGTGTTTGCGAATGTTGTCGATGTGAATGGCTGTCGGATAACCTTTGTGCTTTTCAAAACCATAATCAGGAAAACGTTGCGCTAATTGCAGCATGTAACGATCGCGTGTGACTTTAGCCAAAATGGATGCAGCGCTAATTGCATCGATCAAACTATCACCTTTAATGATGGCGGTTGACCGCATGGATAGCATGGGACAACGATTGCCATCGATCAATACTTCATCAGGCTGGGTTGGTAATTGCTCAACAGCACGTTGCATAGCCAATAAACTGGCCTGCAAAATATTGATCTCGTCTATTTCTTGAACGCTTGCATGCGCAATAGCGTAAGCGATAGCTTGCTGTTGAATAACATTAAATAATTGTTCGCGCTTTTTTTCTGATAACTTTTTTGAATCACGAAGACCGGTGATACTATGATGCTCAGGCAATATTACTGCAGCAGCAACCACAGGACCGGCGAGTGGCCCTCTCCCTGCTTCGTCAACACCGGCGATAAGTTTGGTCATATGGGTTTCCTTTAACCCCCTCCCTGACAAGGGAGGGCCGGGGTGGGTTTCAATTTGACAAACACTGGAGACGAGCATAGCATCGTGCGCATTATGACGCCACAAACACTTAAAAAAATATTTGCCGCTTTTAAAAAAAATAATCCTAAACCCACGACTGAATTAAAATACCGCAGCCATTTTGAATTATTAATTTCTGTCATGCTCTCTGCGCAAGCCACAGATATCAGCGTCAATAAAGCGACAAAGGAATTATATAAAGTGGCCAACACGCCTAAAAAAATACTCGCGCTGAAAGAAGCTGGATTAAAAGATTATATTAAAACGATTGGGCTTTATAACACCAAGGCGAAAAACGTTTTAAAAACCTGTCAGATATTAATTGATCAGCATGGTGGAAAAGTCCCGCATGATCGACAAGCACTAGAAGCGCTGCCTGGTGTCGGCAGAAAAACCGCCAATGTTGTGTTGAATACCGCATTTGGTGAGCCCACCATGGCTGTTGATACACATATTTTTCGTGTAGCAAACCGAACAGGAATTGCGCCAGGCAAAACGGTGTTGGCGGTTGAGAAAAATTTGTTAAGCAATATCCCCAAAGCCTATTTGCAGGATGCGCATCATTGGTTAATTTTGCATGGCCGTTACGTGTGCGTTGCGCGTAAACCAAAATGTAGTGAATGCATCATTAATCGTTGGTGCGAGTTTGATGGAAAAATCGATGTTTCATAACGAAGACCAACAAACACTCAGACAAATGTATTTTTCTGCATGGGAAAAGCATCAGCAGAAAAAACCTTTAACTGCATTAGAACAACAAATTGTTGCTGTCATGCTTGAGCATCCAGAGTACCAGGCTATTGCGAATCATCATGAGAAATATCTTGAAAAAACTTATCATGCCAGCGATGGTGAAACCAACCCTTTTTTACATATGGGATTGCATTTGGGTTTGCGTGAGCAACTCGCCACTAATCGACCAGCGGGTATTGTCGACATTTATCAACGCTTATGTGAAACACGCTCTGAACATGATGCGCAGCATGTGATGATGTCGTGCTTAGCGGAAACGTTGTTTCAAGCACAGCGGCACAATCAACTGCCAGATGAAGATGAATATCTGAAGTTGCTAAAAAATATTAATTAGACCCTGGATTCCCGCTTTCGCGGGAATGACAACGGAGTGGGTGGATCTCCTGCCTTCGCGGGAATGACAACGGAATGGGTGGGTCTTCTGCCTTCGCGGGAATGACAAAAGTATTGTCATCCCCGACCCCGATCGGGGATCCAGGTATATTGATCAAAAAAAAGCGGGCTATCAGCCCGCTTTTTTCACTTAAACAGCGTAAGACTAGAAATAAATATCTAGCTGTGCAGTAACCGCCTGGCTGCTTTGACCCAATCTGTTTGAGTTGTAGCTTGAGTCAGGTGTTGATGAACCTGATGGTAACGGTCCACCTGTTGCACTCTTACTGTAGAATAGATCATAACGATAGCCCAACGTCACTAACGTGTCTCTCACAACAGGCACTTGAACGGCCGCCATGTAGCGATGTTTTGGAACATTGAAACCTGACGCTTGGCTAGTTTGGCTATAAGACAATGCAAACGTTGCTGGGCGATTCATGAAGAGATTATTCACACCGTAATCCATCTCTATATTGCCCGCGCTAACTGATGCACCTTGACCACGGAATGCCATGTCTTGTCTGCGGAATCGGTGGAACGTCTGAATGTAATCACCAACAAATGTTACTGGACCAAGGCCTAAGTGACCGTGAAGGTCAGCGGCAGGTACACGGTTTTCAATGCGTTGGTAAGCCGTTGCATCAAAACCTGCAAACGTTTGACCGCTACCCGTATCTAGCATGCCTTGTGCATCGGTGATGGTTGAAATCACGCTCGCACCCAAATCACCTGTCACGCTTTTACCAAGTGTAAAAGCGAAACCGCCATCAAGACCACCTTCATCCGCACGTGACGTGCTTCTTACGTTGGTTGCACCACGGAAGGCATAG
>PANR01000014.1 GCA_002707695.1 Legionellaceae bacterium | reverse complement strand
CATTAGCAATACCTGTGCCAGCAACAATTAAAGTAAATGTCCCGACAATTCCCAGAAAAACTTCTAGCGCTAATAAAAAATTATTAGTTTTGCGTTGCTGAGCCGAAACATCTTGAAAGTTAACAATATCAGGGTCATTTGGATTGGCGCCATTAGCTAACGCGATAATGGTTCGAATTTCTTGTTTCATCACAGCCAAATTTTTTGAGTTATTGTAAGTAATGGCAATGTTATCCACCGTGTGAGAGTCGGCTAATAATCGATAAGTTGATTCTGGCACCCAAGCAAAGCTTGAGTCAGGCGCATTTGAGCTGACTAATTCAGGTTTGTTGCGCATGACACCTACAACAACCATGTCAATGTTGTTGAATTTAATCGTTTGCCCAACTGGGTCACGCCCGTACGGAAATAATTTTTCCCAGGCATTGGTGCCAAGAACAATGACCTTTCGACGTTCTTTAATATCGAGTGCATTAATAAATCGTCCGCCAGACATCATTTTAATATTGTGAATTTTGGCAAAGTCAGGCGAGACAGCAGCAATATTGCTGCTGAATTTCAAATCACCTCGGCGCAATTGAAAATGTGGTAAATACACTTCACTAATTTTGTTAATATTGTCAACCGAGTTTTTAATGGCCACATAATCAGCGGGGTAGATATTGATGTTGGTATCATCAGCAACACCTTTATAGTTCATGCTGGTGGTGCCAGGGGTAACAATTAATAAATTTTTTCCTACACTACTTAGCGAACTACCAAAACTGACTCGTAAACCCTGTCCAACAGCAAGCATGAGAGAAATAGAAAACGTTCCCCAAGCGACGGCCAAAATAGTTAAGATAATACGAGTTTTTTCAGTAAAAAGCTCTTTGAGAATCTGTCCAATCATCAGTTTATTTCCTCAACGCTTCAACTGGGTCTAAACGCGCTGCGTTTCGCCCAGGAAAATAACCTGACAAAATGGCAACTACAGCCAAAATAATAAATGCAGCAAAGACTGAGATCCAAGACATGGTGGGGTGGCCGATCCAGCTGGGCAGGTTGGATAATTGCAAGAGCGAAATGAATAGTAGTGAAAGTAAAAACCCAACAATGCCGCCAATCCCAACAATCATGCCGGCTTCTAATATAATTTGTGCCATCACCTGCCAATCGCGCGCGCCGACCGCCATGCGCAAACCAATTTCACGCGTACGTTCAGTCACAATTAAAAACATAATATTAGCCACACCCACACCACCGACGCCAAGAGTTAATGCGCCACATAAACCTAAAAATATTTCAATCGCCATAAAAAACCAACGAAAAAAATCTGCAAAAGCAGTGGTATCAAACACGCTGAGCGCTTCTTTGTCGGTAGGGCTAAAGTGAAACATATTACCAAGGTAACTGCGAATATTACTGTTCACTTGTGCGGCAAATCCTTTCTCAGGCTGCACTTCAAAAAAAGTAATATTACGATTGTCCCAAATGTTGATATATGTTGTATAGGGGAGTAATGCGCTGCCATTCAACGAGCTGTTGCTGGAGTTTGGGTTCATCACCCCGATGACCAGAAAGGCTATGCTGCTATGGATTTTTACATGTTGTCCCACTGCTGGACGATTACCAAATAAACGGTTTGCCAGGCTTGAGCCTAAGATCAACACATTTCGTGATTGCTTAATGTCGTTTGGGGAAAAATTTCTGCTCCCAGGCGTGAAGGTGGCTTTATTCATGACAGCAAAATCGCGACCAACACCATGAACAGGGGTGTACTTATGTCGATCCCCGTTGCGAATATCTGTGCTTACCCCAATCATATCAACCGTTAAGCGCTTGATGTGAGGGATGATGCTGGGTAATTTCATGATTTGTTTGGCTTTGAATGTCACGGGATGGTCAATGGGGTAACCAACGTAATCTTGGCTTGATGTGCCGCTATTATAGATTAATGTGCCTGATGCTAAGTTTTCAATTTTGTCTTGATTAGCAACGATAAAAGCATGACCAATTGACATGAGCAAAATTACGGCCGCGGTTCCCCAGATTATGCCAAATAATGCAAGTAGACTACGAAGCTTTCGAGACCACATGTCATCGAGAATTTGTTGGCAAAGATTAATAATATCCATAATTAATCGGAGTCGCTTGAGTCGGGAAGATCAAGTATTTTCTCGCCCGTTTTCACACCGCTGCTAATTTGTGCATTCATGCCGTCAGAAATACCTAGGGTGATGAAAACTTTTTTTGGTGTCTTGGCATTTTTACCAGGCACTAACACATAAGGTTTTTGTCCGTCAAAATGAAGCAGTCTTTCTGGAATCACTGGCACATTCAGCGCAGACTTGACAGCAATGTTTGCCGTGGCGGAATAACCATCACGAAGTTGAACATCTTTGGGTATTTTCAGCTTTGTTACATTAACTTGGAAGCCAGCGGTAAATGGTGAGCTGGTGAAGATGCTTGATTCGTTCACAGCGCGGCTGGCGTTACCCGCTTGTTCTGATTGCA
Source organism: Legionellaceae bacterium (assembly GCA_002707695.1). Taxonomy (GTDB): domain Bacteria; phylum Pseudomonadota; class Gammaproteobacteria; order UBA12402; family UBA12402. Next base: position 10,802 of record PANR01000014.1, on the reverse strand, counting down.
GAGAAATTTTTGTTAGCACGCCTTTTAAATTTAAGCCAGGAACAGCGCCAACTTCGACGGTGGCAGGCATGTTGATTTGAATTTTGTTTGAATCAGCTTCATCTACATAGCCCTGGAACATTAACGTATTCATGTCGGCAATAGTTACTAAAATAGTTGCCGTCTGTTGTGAGCTGATGGGGTCAACAAAATCACCAACATCAACATTACGTTTCATAATGTAACCGCTGATAGGTGCGATAATAGTGTTGTTAATTTTTTGATGACCCACAATGGTTTTTCCACTTTCAATTAATGCTAATTGTTGCTTGGACAATGCAAGCTGCTCTTTTGCCGTGTTATACGCTTTTTCAGCTGCGATATAATCGCCATAATTTTTAGTGATCAATCCTCGACGAAGCATCTCGGTGTAGCGTGTGATATCTTTTTGCGCGGCATTCAGTGCGGTGGTTTTCTCAAGTACATCTTCTTTTGCACTGGCATAGTCTGAGGGAGCCGGCATGGGCTTGATCGCGACTAAAGGCTCGCCGGCCTTAACATAATCGCCTGCGTCGTGAAAAACTTGTGAAACATTACCAGCGATTTCGGATTTAACAGCAATTGAGTGTTGAGGGGTGATATAACCCGCTGCTTGAACTTCTTCGACGATGTTTCCCTGCTTAATTGTATAAATGGTCGCGCTGTTGGATTGGCTGCTGCTACGGCTTGCGAAATAGGCAAGTAAGACTATCACCACAACAATGACAATCAGAATAAGCCATATCATCCACTTTTTCATTTTACATTCCTTAAGGCTTTACCTTTAGCTTATGATTTCCACTGACATCCCCGCGCAGGCAAGGATCCAGGAAATATCAATTAAAGTATACAAAAGACTGGCAAAATTGCCAGGGAGAGGGAAGTTTAAGTCTCATAAACTTGATTAAACTCAGGTCGACGCTTTTCAGCAAAGGCCTTCATGCCCTCACGGCCATCACGGTGGGCCGCGCAGCGAGAAATGCCCATGCGTTCTTTTTGAAGTTGCGTTTCTAATGTGTGGTCATAGGCATCGGTAATTAAGCGCTTGCTCCACGAAAATGAATTGAGTGAACGTTTAATAATATTTTCTGCCATCTCCAATGCACTTGAAAGCAGCTGATCATCAGGTACCACTCGAGTGGCTAACCCCCAGTCCATAGCTTGTGCTGAAGAAATGCTGGGGTCAAAGGTAGCAATCTCTAACGCACGCGCTTTGCCCACTATTCGAGGGAGCTGAAATGACATGCCGGTATCCATTGATAAGCCTGCTGAGGTAAAGGCTTGTTTAAAACTTGCAGACTGTGCCATCACTCGAAAATCACAAGCTAAAGCAAGTGAGAAACCCGCGCCTGCCGCCACACCATTAACCGCAGCAATCGTTGGCTTTTTCATTCGTGATAATTCAAGTGCGGCAGTATTAGCATATGAAGCAAGTTCATAAACTGCGTCATCCATTTCGCTGGCATACTTTGCGGTTTTAATTAAATCCGCACCGCTACAAAACGCTTTTCCCTGGCCGGCCAGTATAACCGCACGAGTTTTTTTATCGCTCGCTACTTTCAGAATTACTTCAGCAAATTGCTTGAGCATGCTTGGCGTGAGCGCGTTGTACGACTCAGGGCGGTTAAATGCGATGATCGCAATATGATTTTCTTGTGAAAAAATGATTTCGTTGCTCATGATTTCTCCTTGTTCTGTAGTTCCCTCCTTAGCTAAGCGAGGGTTGGGGTGGGTTTTTTGCCTAAGCCTAACCCCCTTAATCTCCCTTGTCAGTGGGAAATACTTTATTTTCTTGGTTTATACAAACTCTTAACCATTCCATGGCGTTCTTGATCGGACGCTTGTTGCACATCGGCCCACCAATTAACCAGCTCGTCTACATTTTCGCCCGAACGGGCTCGCAAAGCAAGCAAATCAAATCCCGCGCGAAAACGTGGGCGCTTGAGTGTAGAGTAAATTCGTTTAGGCCGACGCTTTTCGAGTTGTTGTTGAATCAACCAGATTTCTCGAATGGCAAATTGTAATTGTCTTGGAATGGTTGTGCGGCGAACTTGTGCTTTTAGCACTTCGCGACAAGCTATCACAAAACTTTGAGTATGGCTCATGCTCTCATCACGCATATTTTTTTGCTGTATCTTTACTGCATGCCATAACAACAGTGCAAATAAAAAGGGGATGGCAATGGTTTTTCCTGACCGTACTCGTTTATCAGTGTCTTGTAAGCCAGGACGGATTAAACTCATTATGCGGGCTTCATTGTTTATCAAACTTTCGTTAGTAAGCGGTAAAATTTCTTTCAACAAGTTATAACGACACAACTGTTCGAACGTTTCTTCGGCCGCGCCGCCATGAAACAATTTCAACACTTCATCAAATAATCGTGAAGGAGAAATAGGATCAAGAAGGTAGCCAAGTTCATATAACGCTGCTTGTGTATTCGCTTCTATTTCTAGATCCAACTTTGCAGCAAATCGAACAACACGTAACATGCGAACAGGATCTTCATAAAAACGTTTTTCCGGATCACCAATGATTCGTGCTATACCGTTATCTAAGTCCTCCATTCCGCCAGTAAAGTCAATAATAGATTCATGTTTGATGTCGTAATAAAGTGCATTGATGGTAAGATCTCGACGAAATGCATCATCGTGAATGCTGCCAAACACATTATCTCGCCTAATCATGCCACTTTCGAGGTGTTCGTTCGGTGCTGCACGAAAGGTTGAGACCTCAATAGTGCTGCCGTGAAAATAAATATGAGCCAAACGAAAACGTCGTCCAATCAAACGGCAATTTCTAAAGAGTTTTTTAACTTCTTCAGGCGTTGCATTGGTTGAAACATCAAAATCTTTGGGGTGCTTGCCTAACAGCAAGTCACGAACGCCGCCACCTACTAAATATGCTTCATAGCCCGCTTCGACTAAACGGGTAAGCACCTTGATCGCATTTTTGTGAATATCATCAGTTTGGATGTGATGTTCACTGCGCGAATAAATTCGTGCTTCATCTTGTGAAAAAGATTGCTTATTTTTCTGAAACAGTTTCTTTTTGATAAAGTTAAAAATGTTCTTTTCCTTTTTGTTATTTAGGGTCTTTTATAAACCATAAAATAATGAGATTAATGGCCAAAGCAATCGGCAGTACAATCACGGCATTTTGAAACTCATGTGGTGTGTAGTGTAATAAATCACTTGAGTGAATGAACATATCTAAAATACCACCAATAAGCGGTTGAAAAATTGCGCCAATTATCATGATCAACATGTTAGTAAATGCAATCACTGTTGCGCTGATTGCCGGTTTATGGTGGTCAACGTTAAGAGGAAAGCACGATAGCATGCTGCTTGTAAAAAAGCCGAAGAAAAACATAGTGAGTTGTAGGCGGAGCACATTTGAAATATCCGTTTTAATAATAGCAATTAATAAAATTAACGCCATTACGTTGCCAATGCCCATCACTAGCTTTCGGCGTTTAAGCAAGCCAGCTATCCACCCGTTGAGTGGTCCACCTACAGCAATGCCAATAAAAATAAATTGATTAACCTTGGCCGATAAACTTGCTGTTAAGTGATGATCCACTTGTAAAAATGAAACAGACCAAAGCTCCGCAAAGGCAATAACGGGTGCAACCATAAGGCCTGCATAGATCCCCACTAACCAGGATTGTGGATTACGGATGATAGCGGTGATGTGTTCGGCCAGCGGTAGTTTGTCTTCATGATCAACCATAGCGTGTTTTTCATGGGGATTGTTGCGAACGATGACAAAAATTAATGCGCAAACAATGAAGCCGATCACAGCGGTTACTTCCAGACTGTGTTGCCAACCAATATGATGAATCATTTTGGTTAATGGTTCTTGTCCAAACAACGCGCCACAAACGCCTAAAGTATTTGTTAACCCAACTAGCAAACCAAAGCGTTCGGGGAAGAACCACGACTTTGCCAATTTTAAACAACCGACAAAAGCGAATGCCGAGCCAATGCCAACTAAAATGCGTGCCAAACCTAAAATGACTAAACTACCTGTGTGAGCAAATAAAAATGTACCGACGGAAACAGCTAAGGCTGCAAGCCCCAGCGAAATACGCGCGCCATATTTATCTAAAATAATCCCAACAGGGATTTGGGCAATCGCATAGGCCCAAAAATAAAAGGCGATGATAAATCCTAAACTACCTGGGTCGATATGAAAGGTTTGCGCAAGTGGTTTGGCAATCACGCCAGGGGCTACCCGCTGAAAAAATTCAACGGCATAAAAAAGTGCGGCAATAAACCAAATGGACCAGGCGGCAGATTGTCGTGTTGTCATGTGTAGTTTCCTCTGTGTTGTTTTTGGGCGAGGTGTTTCGCGCCTAATCCAACGTGCACTGCAAGCGGGTCCTGTCATGGGGGGCTCCGTTCCGTGCTCGCAAGCTGCGCGCGAAACACCTACAAAAATCAACACATATTTTGGTGTTGTGAGCGTTGGAGGTATTATAATGATCTCACTTTAAAAGTCATCATTTGTTTATTTAATGATCAAACAAGGGGATGTTATGGTGAAGCAGTACGATATTTTGAAGAAGGAGGTAGCTTTTCAGGGCTATTTCCGCATTAATCGCTATCATCTCAAGTTTGAGCTATACGAAGGTGGTTGGAGCAAGCCCATCGTGCGTGAGGTTTTTGAGCGCGGGGTGGCAGCGGCTGTGTTGCTTTATGATCCTGAGCGTGATCAGGTGGTGCTGATTGAACAGTTTCGCGTAGGCGCACTGGGCGATCAGCGTAGTCCATGGTTGTTAGAAATTGTGGCTGGCATTATCGAAGAGGGAGAAACCCCCGCCGATGTCGCCAAGCGTGAGACGCTTGAGGAGGCAGGGTTGCCCGTGAAAAAATTGATGCCGATTACTAAATATTGGGTGAGTCCGGGCGGTTGTACGGAAACCGTTGATTTGTTTTGTGCGATTGTCGATGCTAGCGACGCCGGTGGTGTGCACGGCTTAGATGATGAGGCAGAAGACATTAACGTCGTGCCTATGGCTGCCGAAGAGGCGTTTAAAAAAGTGCGATGTGGTGAGATTTGTAATGCCCCAACAATAATTGCATTACAGTGGTTGGAATTGAATAAAGAGCTCGTTACACTGTAAACGACCTTTACTATTTAAAAGGGAGAAGCAACTTCCTCCTCCTGACAAGGGGGATTGAGGGGGTTGTTTTTTTTAGGTAAACCCACCCCAGCCCTCCCTTAACAAGGAGGGAGAAAGGAAGGCTATGGCATCATACAGCGCACAGGACATTGAAGTACTCAGTGGGTTAGAGCCCGTTAAAAAACGCCCGGGCATGTACACCGACACCACGCGTCCCAACCACTTAGCCCAAGAAGTCATCGACAACAGTGTCGATGAGGCCATGGCTGGCCATGCGCGTTCTATTTTGGTTATTTTGCATAAAGATGGTTCTTTAGAGGTGCAAGATGATGGCCGCGGCATGCCCATTGATAAACACCCTAAGCACAAGATTACTGGATTAGAATTAATTCTCACACGCTTGCATGCGGGTGGTAAGTTTTCAAATAAAAATTATCAGTTTTCAGGTGGTTTGCATGGTGTAGGGGTATCGGTTGTTAATGCCTTGTCTGAAAAATTAGAGGTTGAAGTGAAGCGCGATGGTGGCGTGTATCACATGTCATTTGCTGATGGTGCGCCAACTTCAAAGCTGAAAAAAATTGGTGAAACGGGCAAACGCACGACGGGCACAACCATTCGTTTTTGGCCGAATAAAAAATATTTTGATTCATCTAAATTTTCAGTATCTCGATTAAAGCACGTATTGTGTGCCAAAGCGGTGTTGTGTTCCGGTTTGCGTGTGACCTTAGATGATAAAATTAATAAAGAAAAAGAGGAGTGGTTGTTTGAGTCAGGCCTAACTGATTACTTGCTTGATAGCGTCTCAGGGTTTACGCAATTGCCTGATCAACCATTTGTTGGTAGTTCGCAATCAGAGAATGAAGCCGTTGATTGGGCGGTGTTGTGGTTGCCTGAAGGTGGTGAATTATTACAAGAAAGTTACGTGAATTTAATCCCGACCATTCAGGGTGGCACGCACGTTGCTGGTTTTCGTCAAGGCTTGTGTGAGGCAATGCGTGAGTATTGTGAGTTTCGCAATTTGTTGCCACGTGGGGTGAAATTAACGCCTGACGATGTCTGGGAAAATTGTTGTTATGTCTTGTCAGTCAAGTTAAGTGATCCACAATTTTCGGGTCAAACAAAAGAACGATTGTCATCGCGTGAATGTGCAGCGTTTGTGTCAAATGTTGCTAAAGATGCATTTAGTTTATGGTTGAATGAACATCACACGTTAGGTGATGCATTGGCCGAATATTTTATTAGCAATGCACAACGTCGCATGCGTGTGGAAAAAAAAGTGGTTCGCAAAAAATTAACGTCAGGCCCCGCACTGCCTGGCAAACTCGCTGATTGTAGTGGTAATGATTTATTGCAAACAGAATTATTTTTAGTAGAAGGTGATTCAGCGGGCGGTTCGGCGAAACAAGCACGTAATCGAGAATACCAGGCGATTATGCCGTTGCGCGGTAAAATTTTAAATACGTGGGAAGTCGATTCCGCGCAAGTGTTAGCATCACAAGAGGTGCACGATATTTCTGTCGCGGTTGGTTTAGAGCCTGATAGCAATGACTTAAAAGATTTACGTTATGGCAAAGTTTGCATTTTAGCCGATGCCGATTCTGATGGTGCGCATATTGCCACCTTGCTGTGCGCTTTGTTTGTGAAACATTTTCCATCGTTGGTCAAAGCAGGCCATGTGTTTGTCGCAATGCCACCCTTATATCGGATTGATATTGGCAAAGATGTTTTTTATGCCTTAGATGATAGCGAAAAAACCAGCGTGCTTGATCGTATTAAAAAAGAGAAGAAAAAAGGTAGGGTGTCTGTACAGCGTTTCAAAGGCCTGGGTGAGATGAATCCTTCGCAGTTACGTGAAACGACCATGGCGCCCGAAACGCGCCGATTGGTTCAGCTGACACTTGAGAGTGGCGATAACACTAATAAAACCATGGACATGCTGCTTGCCAAAAAACGCGCCCAAGACCGCAAAAAATGGCTCGAGAAAAAGGGTGATTTGGCTGAAATCTAGCTGCGCAGAGACGAAGCTGATATTGTTAGATGAGAAAGGAAAATATTGTTGAATAAGGCTGTAGAATATGACCATAGCAGGACTCGATAACATCGAAAAACAACCAGTAAGGGAATTTACGGAGAAAGCGTATCTCGATTATTCCATGTATGTGATTTTAGATCGCGCGTTGCCGCATATTGGCGACGGCTTAAAGCCTGTGCAGCGACGTATTGTGTATGCGATGTCGGAGTTGGGTTTAAAAAATACGGCGAAATTTAAAAAATCAGCGCGAACGGTCGGTGATGTGCTCGGTAAATTTCATCCGCATGGTGATACGGCATGTTATGAAGCGATGGTGTTGATGGCTCAGTCGTTCACTTATCGTTATCCATTGATTGATGGGCAAGGCAACTGGGGTTCGCCCGATGATCCCAAATCCTTTGCGGCAATGCGTTACACCGAAGCACGTATGGCCAAGTATGCGGAGGTGTTATTGGCGGAGTTAGGTCAGGGCACAGTTGATTGGCAGCCTAATTTTGATGGAACGTTAGAAGAGCCAAAACTTTTGCCCGCACGTTTGCCTAATGTATTGTTAAATGGTAGTTCAGGTATTGCAGTGGGGATGGCAACAGATATTCCTTCGCATAATTTACGAGAAATAGGAGAGGCTTGCATCCACTTGTTGGATAATCCCAAAGCAACGTTAAGTGAGCTCTGCAAAATTGTGAAAGCACCTGATTACCCAACGGCTGCTGAAATTATTACACCTAAATCTGATATTAAAACCATTTATAAAACAGGCAATGGCAGTTTGCGCATGCGCGCTGTTTATACTAAAGAAAAAGGTGAAATAGTTGTAACGGCATTGCCGCATCAAGTGTCTGGTAACAAAATTCTTGAGCAAATTGCCGCGCAAATGCGCGCAAAAAAATTGCCATTGGTTGACGATTTACGTGATGAATCTGATCATGAAAATCCAACGCGTTTAGTGATTGTGCCGCGCTCTAACCGTGTTGATACGGATTCATTGATGGCGCATTTGTTTGCTACGACTGATTTAGAACGAAGCTATCGTATTAACCTCAACATGATTGGTTTGGATGGTCGTCCGCAAGTTAAATCGCTTGATAAAATATTGCTAGAGTGGATCGATTTTCGTAAGGCAACGGTTAAGCGCCGGTTGCAATATCGACTAGATAAAGTGATTGATCGTTTGCATATTTTAGATGGCTTACTCATCGCATTTTTAAATATTGATGAAGTGATTCATATTATTCGCACTGAAGATGAGCCTAAGAAAAATCTCATTAAAAAATTCAAATTAACTGAAGTGCAAGCTGAAGCTATTTTAGAGTTAAAGTTACGTCATTTAGCAAAACTCGAAGAAATGAAAATTCGTGGTGAGCAAGATGAATTATCGAAAGAGCGTGAAGAATTAGAAAAAACTTTGAAGTCTGCTTCGAAATTAAAGACATTAATTAAAAACGAAATTAAAGAAGATATCGAAGCTTATGGCGATGAGCGTCGGTCACCCTTGGTTCAGCGTGAAGAGGCTGTAGCAATGAAGGCAGAAGATGTGTTGCCAACTGAGCCAGTAACGGTCGTGCTTTCGAGCAAAGGCTGGATACGCGCAGCCAAAGGGCATGAGGTGGACGCAATGAGCTTAAATTACAAATCAGGTGATCAATTTCAATCATTTGCTAGAGGTAAAAGTAATCAGCCAGCTGTGTTTTTTGATTCGACAGGGCGAGTCTATTCTGTGCCTGCACATAGCATGCCATCAGCGCGCAGTTTGGGTGAGCCGCTAACAGGGCGTGTGAAACCACCGCCTGGCGCCGTGTTTAAAGCGGTGATGATGGGCCAAGATGATGATCAATATTTATTGGCGTCCGATAGTGGTTATGGGTTTGTAGTGAAATTTGGTGAATTGCAAGGTAAAAACAAGGCGGGTAAGGCTGTGTTAAAAGTGCCGGAAAAATCATTGGCGCTTATTCCACGAAAAATTACAGATAAGGATAATGCTTGGTTGGCCGCAGTGACTAACATTGGTCGTATGCTTGTGTTTCCCGTGAAAGAATTGCCCGAATTAGCTAAAGGTAAAGGGAATAAAATTATTAATATCCCGAGCGCAAAAGCAAAAGCGCGAGAAGAGTTTGTGGTGGATATGATTGTTTTTGGTCCACAAGATAGCGTGAATATTCAATCAGGCAAACGTAATTTAACCTTAAAACCAAAAGATATTCAGCACTACCAAGGTGAACGCGCGCGCCGTGGAAACAAACTCCCACGTGGTTTTCAGCGAGTTGATGGGTTAATGGTGGTTTAACCTTATGTTGTCATCCCCGGCTTGATCGGGGATCCAGGAATGTTATTTAATAAACTGGATTCCCGCCTTCGCGGGAATGACAACAGAGAGTGATGCTGGCAATTTTCCTGCGTTGTCATCCCCGGCTTGATCGGGGGTCCAGGAATGTTATTTAATGAACTGGATTCCCGAAAGTGCGGGAATGATAACGAGGTTATTTATTTTTTTATATTTTCAAAAAACTTAATTGTCTCTTTTGCCCATCGTTTTTTGGCTTCAAGAATATGTTTACTAAAGCTTAGTTTCACGCGAATGTAGGGTAGAACAGAGCGGCCTTGGTAAAAGTTTTCAACATCTTTAATGGCTTCAACCGACGCTTGTTCGGCGTCTTCAATTTGACGTAAATAATCATGAAGGTTTTCCAAACTTTTTTCAGTGCTAAGCAGCTCGGGCTCTTGTATTTTTAATAAGATATCTTCGCGCTGCATGCTGAGTTTGGTGGGCTCATCTAAAAAGGATTTAAATTCTTTAACGCCTGCTGGGGTGATTGTCCACACGGTGCGCTGGCGCTTGCCGCTGCTTTTATCCAATCGTTCTTTAATGAGCCCCTCTTTTTTGAGGCGTTGTAAGACAGGGTAGATCTGAGAGTTGCAGTCAGCGACCTGAAAAAAGACCATGCTGGCAAAGCGTTTTTTGATGTCATAGCCCGACATGCCCTGAGGGTTTTTGCTCAGGAGCGTTAAGATATTGTAAATACTACGGTTTTTCTTCACGACTCCAATTCTAGCACACATTCGAATTTCCTGATAGCTGGGCTTGACAGTGTTATTGTACAGGTATAATATACCCGTACAAATGAGGAGTAATACAAATGACAACGACCGAACAAACAAATCAGCGCCCCTGGTATTTCGCCTGGGTCATCCTTTTTATGGTGCCTTTTACGGGCATGGGGATTGATTTATATGCACCTTCATTGCCGTGGATTATGAAAGCCTTCGGCACGACAGTGACCCTCACTAAATTAACCATACCGATGTTTTTAATTGGCTATGCGCTTGGACCGATTTTCTTTGGCACATTGTCAGATACGTATGGGCGAAAACCGCTATTGTATTGGGGGTTACTACTTTATGTATTCTCTTGTTTTGTAATGATTGTGATGCCCAACATTTGGGTGATGCTTGCCATGCGTATTTTTCAGGGGGCAGCAGCAGGCTCTATTGGTGTCGCTTTTCGTGCAATGACATCAGATACTTATAAGGTGGGGCATGAGCTTCATAAAATGGGGGCGTCTATTGGCACTGCCTGGACACTAGGTCCAGTGATCGCACCATTCATTGGCAGTTACTTGCAACATTTTT
>PANR01000013.1 GCA_002707695.1 Legionellaceae bacterium | reverse complement strand
TATAGACTGAGTAATCAGGCTGGCGGTCATTTGTCTTGTTGCGACGAGGCTCGAAGCGGATCGGGCAACGGATACTGATGGTTTTAATCTCACCTGTGAAGGTGTCGTTCTCAGGGTTATGTGTAACAAAGCCGATTGCAGGCATGATGTCGTACTCCTTTGTAATGGAAGGGGACCATCCCCTTCGATGCGAACCTGGCAATGTCAGCAAAAGGGAACTGCTGCACCTGCAAGGCCGAACGCAGGTAGGATCGAAGCGTTGAATAATTTTGGAGCGTAGCGGTCGCGAGGAAGGCATCGCCGGGGAAAAATGTTTGACGATTCGGTTGCCGCTGGAACCGACTGGCATAAGGTTTAAGCAATAAGAAGGGGTGGAATCCAACTTTTTTTACAAAGAACGAAATTTTTTTTGCCTGACGGGCTAAGACAATCCACCCGTACCACACCACTTTCAGGTGAGCCATCCCAACCACAGCATCGTTCAACTTTCGCGAGACTTTTAACGTCGGATGATTGCTGTTGATAATTAGCGGCAACCACACCGAAAAGCGTAGCTGGAAACAAGGAGTTAGCAGTAGGGAATGACTCTCTTTCATTGCTATTCATTCCTGCTTCTAATCCGACGCAAACTACTGAAAGCCCAATGTTTCAGAGGCTTTCGAGAAGCTGACGCCCGGACGTAGCCGCATGCGCCATACAAGCATGAGCTTTGCTGCTGATAAAGTCTGTACGTTCGTTCCATTCTCCATTTCCGACTAAGCGACTGATCATATTCGCAAATAAATGACGGTGACCCTGATTCCGTAGACGCGTCATATTGCCACCATAGGTGTGTGTCACGTCATACCACATTTATATACTTGAGTATACGTTATGTTATGATAGGATGTATATTTAACCGTTTTTGTTGTGTCTTATTGGTACATATGTTGCTACATTCATTAACTAATGGAATCGAAAATACACGAATGAGAGAACAGATTTACATATTTATACTAACAAATAACTATATTTATGTAGTCGCAAGATGCAGGAGGCTCGCAAAATGAATCAAAATCGATTAAAACTGTTACCCGACCAAGACATATTCAGGAGCGTCGGGCCTTATGGGCGATCTTTCATTACAAGAATCAGACTTGCGATTGCTGTCGCAAGCGGGCACAAATTTCAAAATTATTGCGAAGCCTATCTATCAAAATGGCGACATATGGTGGCAGCTGCAGTTAGCGCTGCAGGACGGCAAAACAGCAGTTATCGCGAAAGCGCGGGACAAATCGCCAAAACTGTGGCGACAACTTTCCGGTGTCTATCAGTTCATCCAGGACAACACACCGGAACAAAAAAGTTTCACCGTAGTAATGAAAGAGGACTCCTTGGAATGACCCCATCAAAATTTGGGCGACTAAATGGCGGGCTTGGGCTCGCCATTTTTTTTGCTCTATTCGCTATCGAACCCGCCTATGCACAAAGCCTTCAGCCCGTCGAAAACCTCACTGATTTCATCGTGGGCTTCCTCACAGGAACTTTTGCTCGCTCGGTTGCCATTATTGCCGTTGCTGTACTCGGCTACCTCGGGCTATCGGGACGATTACGCTGGGCCATTGCAGGCAGTGTCATTCTCGGAATTGCCCTGATTTTCGGTGCGGCGACCATCGTCGATGCCCTCCAAGCAAGCGTCTAGCCAAAGGATGGTGACTACATGGACAATCAGGATGAAGCCGTAGCTGTTGACCCTCTCTTTCTAGGGATGACCCGGCCGCCAATGGTGGCCGGGGTTACCTACACTTTCTTTGTCATCAATGGCATGGCCACGACCATCATTTTCTTGGGTAGTGGCAGCCTCTGGGCTTGGTTACTCGGTATACCAATGCACGTCGCCGGGTATCTGCTCTGCCTGAAAGACCCGCGTATATTCGATCTATGGCGCGTCAAACTGCTGAAAACCTCCACCTGCCGCAATCGCTCGTTTTGGCATTGCAACAGTTATCGACCGTGAGCAGGGAGAGTGAAAACCAATGGCTAGACTTGCGATCAAACAAACGACAAGGGGAAAAACAACCCTGACTGAAACCCCTGTAAGCGGGTTCATACCTTATTCACACCATATAGATGACCATACGATCGTCACCAAGGACGGCTATTTCCTTCAGGTAATCCGCGTTGATGGCTTCTCCTTTGAAACCGCCGATCAAACGGAGCTCAATTACCGAAAGCATGTCCGCAACACACTATGGCGAGGACTCGGTAACTCGCGCTTTGCTGTCTACCACCACATCATCCGACGCGAAGTCACCATGTATCCGGATAGCGACTTCGAGGATTTCTGCGAGGCACTTGATAACGAGTGGCGCGCGAAGCTCGACGAAAAACGACTGTTTATCAATGAGCAATTCATCACTGTCGTTAGACGACCACTGCGTGGCAGCGTTGGCATTCTCACCGAGGCTATGCGGATCATTTCATCGAAGGCAGATAAGCAAGCGGCGGAGGCTGACCGGAAAGCCAATTTAAAAGCGCTCTATGAAGCAACGAGCAACATCGTTGGCACGCTACAGAGTTACGGTGCGCGGCTGATGACAACTTATGAAACACCCGGTGGTGTGATGTCGGAAGCCCTGGAGTTTTTAAGTTACCTGATCAACCACGATGCCCGCCCGGTTCGTCTGCCCCGTATGAATCTGGCCGACTATCTCGCATACAAACGCCCGTTCTTTGGCGCTGAAACAATAGAGATACGCGGTGCGGAAAAAGAAAATCAGCACTTCGCTGCCATCATCGCAATCAAAGAATACGGGCCTGAAAGTGCTGCTGGCATGATTGACGGCCTATTGCGCCTGCCTCACGAGCTCGTGCTTTCGCAAAGCTTCGGGTTCATCGACCGGCAGAAGGCACTTGATGGCTTAAACAAAGTACAGCGTCAAATGGACGTGGCAGACGACGCTGCTGTCAGCTTGAAAAACCAGTTGGTTGAAGCCGCCGATGACACGGCCTCTGGCCGCATCGCCTGGGGCGAGCATCATCTAACCGTCCTTGTAAAAGCCCGAACAGGTGACGATCTGGATCGCGCCGTTACAGATGTCTTGGCCGAGCTCACCAATCTGGGTCTGATCGCGGTGCGCGAAGACATCAATATGGAGCCTTCATTCTGGGCTCAACTACCCGGCAACTTTTCCTTCATTGCCCGAAATGCACCGATTTCATCAGCAAATTTTGCGGGCTACGCGAGCTTGCACAACTTTCCTATAGGGAAGTTTGAAAACAATCACTGGGGGCCATGTGTCTGTATGTTGGAAACAACATCGGCCACCCCTTACTCATTCAATTTTCATCACGGGGATCTCGGAAACTTCACCGTCATCGGGCCTTCAGGCACAGGCAAAACCGTCGTGCTTACCTTTTTAATGGCACAAGCGCAGCGATTTAAACCACGCGCGGTCTTTTTTGATAAAGATCGCGGGGCGGAGATTTTCATCCGAGCAATGGGCGGCAGCTACAGCCTGATCCGCCCAGGCCGGAAAACCGGCTTCAATCCCCTGCAGCTGCCCGACACGCCGTCGAACAGATCGTTCCTGCGTGATTGGCTCGGGCAGCTGCTAAAACCCCTCGATGGAACGACATTAAGCGCGTCGGACCGAGGCATCATAGCCGATGCCATTGAAGCAAATTTCGATCAGGAGTCGAAATATCGGCGTCTGGCACACCTTCAAGAACTGTTTGAAGGGCATGATCGCCCCTCGAAAGACAGCCTTTCAGCCCGATTAGCGCCGTGGCACTCAGCTGGCGAAAGAGCCTGGCTGTTCGACAATGAGCAAGACGATCTCACACTCGACAATCGAACGACTGGGTTCGACCTAACGTACATTCTTGATGATGAAACGGGTCGGCCCCCTGCCCTCATGTACCTCTTCCATAGGGTCGATTTGATGCTGACTGGCGAAAAAACCATCATCTTTATCGATGAAGGCTGGAAGGGCTTAAAGGACGCTGATGTTGCAAATCGCATAGAAGATTGGGAACGCACGATCCGAAAACGCAACGGTGTTTTTGGGCTCGGCAGCCAATCTGCAAAAAGCATTGTTAAAAGCTCCATTGGCGACGTGATCATAGAGCAATCGCCGACACAGATATTCATGCCCAATCTCAAGGCCGACCAGGAATCCTATTGCGAGGGTTTTGGTCTGTCCTTGGAAGAGTTCCGCATCGTTAAAGAATTACCGGACAATAGCCGGTGCTTCCTTGTGAAGCACGGCGCGGATTCCGTTATCGCCCGCCTCGACCTTGCGGGTCTCGATGACACTCTAGCCGTCCTTTCAGGGCGCGAAGAGACTGTCGGCCTTCTCGATCAAATTCGTGCCGAAGTCGGCGACGATCCGGCCGACTGGCTACCCCTCTTTCACCAAAGGAGAAAACTATGAAAACCCTGACAATAGCAATCGCGTTATCTGCTGCGGTCATCTTTCCCGCGTCTGTGACCGCACAAGGTATCCCGACGATCGACGTTGCGAATATCGTTCAAACGACAACCACGGCTCTCAATACCATCGAACAATTGGAGCAGATGCGAGATTCTTATACGACGCAGCTCGACGAGCTGCAGCGAGCAATTCAGCAAGTAGATGCGCTGACTGGAAATCGCGGCATTGGCAATCTTCTCAACAGCGCGGCAGACCGCGATCTGCGCCGGTACACCCCGACAACATGGCAAGACACCATGCGGATTTTGGACGCTGGCGGTTTGCCTGGCTCCGCTGCAGATGTACGAGCCGCGTATCAAACAATCAGCAACACATTGAATGTCGCGAACGCGGCTGACATCAACCGGGTCGATGCTGGTGCGCCAAACGCCATTGCATTTGAACAACGTCGCGATACAGCCTTCGCCGCCGGTGCCGTTGCGGAAACCTCATACAACCAATCTCTACAGCGTGTCGAAGATTACGAGCGATTGATGATCGCCATCGAAAACACACCGGATTCCAAAGCTGCCGCCGATCTCGCAAACCGGATCGCAGCGCAGAATGGTCTCACTCAATCAGAGCTTATCAAGCTTCAGTCGGTGCGACTGCAACAACAGGCCGCCGCAGACAATCAAGACCTCGTAGATGCGACGATCAACGCTCGATTGGCTCAATACCGCCCCTCTCGCCTCGGCGAAAACATCACCCCATAGGAAATACCCATGAAAAAATTCAAATTCAGAACACTTTGTATGATCTTCGCGCCATTCTTGCTGGCTTCTTGCGCACACCAGGACCTCACGGCGCCTTGCCCTGATAGCTTCTCATTTGGTGGAAGCAATAGCGTCGATTGCGATGAGCGCGAGCCGGTCAACAACTACTCATTAAAAATCCCTGGGGAATAACAATGCGCCATTTATCCGGCTTATTCTTATCCTTATTGCTGCTCGCCGGCTGCCAGGAGGATGACAGCACCTCTGATGCAGACAGTAACAAAAATGATGCTGAAGCTGTGTCGGTGCCGTCGCCACTGATTGACACCGACAGAGACCGCCTCTGGATCGTTTTGAGGGAGGGGCCGGGCGTGGTTATGCCCTGCAAAGCCTACTATGAGTCTCCGTCAGACCCCCGACACGCTGGCCGCGAGGAGCAATGCACTGTCTGGGAACTCGATGTAGTTGATCACCTTAAAATCAATGGTTTTCCGTCCATTGAGGTCGCCCATGTACGCGACCCCGCACTGTTTGACTGGTGGCAACAATATTGGAAGGACATTCGAGCCTGCGAGAGCAAGCTTGGGCCGCTCCACCCAGATCGCAAGAAGTGCGACCCATACAGCTACGAAATTAAATACGGAAAAGGGCGCGATGCATTAGGCGTGAACCGAACGGGCGCGAGCTCAAGTAGCGAATATCGTCCCTCAAAACTTGGCGAAAGCCCGGATAATTAAAGGGGGCCTGAATGTTCGAGTCGATTCTCGATGCCACAGACAGCTCGGTTAATACCTTCGTATTCCAAGCCTGGGTAGCTTTCAACGCGGCAGCGAACAACTGGATCACCGGCATGATGGTCTTGTTCGTCGCCATTTTGGGATACCTGATACTGATCGGCCGAGTGAATGTAACACTCGCAGAACTATTCCCCCGCTTTCTCAAGCTGATATTTGTCTATGTCTTGGTAACTAATATCGGACTGCTCGTTACGTTGGTTTTTAACCTCTTCACCAACGTGCCAGAAAGCATCGCAACAACGCTTCTTCAGGCCGTGGGCGGTGTCAACTCTGCCTCTATAAACCAATCCATAGATTCTGTTTTTGATCGCGGCATGTTGGTCGCTGGCCGCTTATTCGAGGAGGCCGGTCTTAGGAATCTGACCCCTGCCCTATTCGGTGGCGTTGTCGTGCTGGTAACTATGCTCGTGGTCGGCTTTGTCACCTTCTTATTGATGCTGGCTAAGCTCGCTGTGGCCATACTGTTAGGTGTCGCGCCTTTCTTTATTTTGCTTTACCTGTTCGATAGCACCCGTTCGATTTTCGAAGGATGGCTACGGCAAACAATATCGTTCGCCCTAATACCAGTCATTACGTATTCGCTACTGCTTCTAATTATCAGCATTCTCGACACCGCCGCGACGACAATGCTCGCGGCAAGTGATAGCAGTTTAACAAGCCTATCTTCGCTCGCGCCTTATCTCCTCGTGATGGTCGCGTCCTTCCTTCTCGCAACGCAAATATTGGGCATTGCATCCGGTATCGGCGGAGGCCTGCAACTCTCCACACTTGGCGCGTTTGGTCGCTCGATAAGTGCCGCTACAGCACCTGGTCGCGCCGCCGGTGCGGCAGCCAGTGCAGCAGTGTGGAACCGAACAGGGGGTCGTCTGGCCGACAGATTCAGCGGTTCAGCTGCCCGCCAAATAAAAGCTTACGAAGGCACAACGCCGCCAACCTCCAGGCCTGGCGCACTCGCACGCAGCACCCCGAAAACACCAAATAGCCAACCGCCCAAACCGCAAGGCGACAAAACATGACATCAAAAGAAAAATACTACGCTGAAGCTGCAACCTGGGATCACGACATTAATGCCAGCCTTCGTCAATCAAAAAACCGAGCTTGGATCGTTGCTGCCGTTTTTGGCTTTATCTCTGTTTTGTGCCTGCTCTCTCTAGTGTTGGTTTTACCCTTAAAAGAGTTTGCGCCCTACGTCATCACACAAGACAAAGCCACTGGCTACATTGAGGTCACACGAGGGCTGAAACCGGGCGATTTGTCAGAAGATGAAGCGGTTACAATGTCGAACATCGTTCGCCACATCACCGCTCGTGAAACCTATGATCCCGCCGACCTTCAGGAAAACTTCAACTATGTAATGCTGACCTCTGTTGACCAGGCACATGATCAGTATCTCAAGCTCTATGAGCGAACCAGCCCGACCAACCCAGTCAATCTTTATGGCCGCCGCTCGACGATCAGCACACAAATCAAGAATATTTCATTCTTGAACAATAATACCGCTTCGGTGCGGTTTGTTACGACACTCGATAGTCCTGACAAATCCACGACCACTCACTGGGTCGCCATTGTCGCTTTTCGATATACCCAAGCGCCTGCCTCACTGGCAGACCGCTTTAAAAATCCACTCGGCTTCCAGGTCACAAGCTACCGCCGAGACCAAGAAATCATATCAGAATGAAGGAAACCGACATGAAACGACTTTTTATCCTCAGCCTAACGACATTGCTAATGGCGACTCCAGCCTTTGCAGGGAAAGACCCTCGACCGGGATCAGCTGACCAACGTATTCAAAGGGTCGCTTACAACGAACATGACGTAGTGAAGATCCTCGGCCACTATGGCTATTCGACAATGATCCGGTTTGCCAGCGATGAAGTTGTGCAAAATATATCCCTCGGGGATTCGATCGCCTGGCAGGCCGTACCCAATAAGCAAGGCAATCTGCTATTCGTGAAGCCGGTCGAAGAAAATGCTGTCACCAACTTATCCGTAGTGACCGATCGGCGCGTCTATAGTTTCGAGCTGGGCGCAGGCCACGAAACCGACCCCGATCACGGGGACATCGTGTTTCAAGTTGTCTTCCATTACCCGCAGGATGAATTGGAGTTGCTGCTGGCTCGCGAAAGGGACGCGGCCGTTTCACGCAACGCTGTCGTTAATCCAGGTGAGCCCGGTTCATCCCCCGCCTCTTGGAACTTTGAGTACACCTTCGGCGGGGATCGGAACCAAGTCCCAAAACGCATTTTTGACGATGGCAAGTTCACCTATTTTGAATTTGACAACATCACCGACACACCGGCGATTTTCCTGGTTGCTGCCGATCGTTCGGAATCGCTGATCAATTACACCGTGCAGGGCCGGTATATCGTCGTACATCGCACAGCGAGGCAATTCACGCTTCGCAATGGCAAAGACGTGACCTGCATATTTAATGAAACGTATTCCGGCGAATCTGACCTTGATCTCAACAGTCCCAAAGAGCGAGGTGCAAGCGACGATGCTCCATTAGTCGGAGAACCAACGTCATGACAGACACCAGTAAGGATAATCCGGCAATACCGGATGATGACGAGCTTCAAGGAGCGACAGAGCGAAGTATCCCCCAGGTGGGATCTCCCAAGCGCGGCAATAATGTTCTGGTTGTGGGATTCCTCGTATGCATGACTGGCTTGCTGCTTTGGTTTGTAAACAGTGGAAACGACGCACCTGCCCCGGAGCTGACAGATGCCACAAGTGACGAATTTCGATTAGAGACACGCCCGGCAGCGCCTGCTTTACCCGAACAAGTCACACCAGTTCCGCAGCAGGTAACGACGCCAGCTAACGGTGTTCCTCTGCAGCAACAGCCGCAGACCGACCCGTTCTTCGTGGAACAACAACGCAGACTAGCTGCAATCGCCTTACAGGAAGCCCAAGATGCCCGGCGGCTCGCAGAGCAACGCCGGCGATCTCCGATATTGATCTACGACGAAAGCTCCCGGAACAACTCGGCGGACCTCCCAAATCCAGCTGGGGCGACAACCGCAACCTCGTTGTTCCCAACTGCCAGCGCAAATACAGAAGGTCTCTCACGCAGCGAGAGCTTTGCCGCGCGTGTAAGCAGTGAAGATGTTGAGACAGTCACGGCGTCTACCCTCCAAAATCAACATGCAATGATCGCTCAAGGCTCGCTGATCCGGGGCGTTTTAGAGACAGCAATACAAAGCGATCTGCCTGGCTTTATCCGTGCCCAGGTCTCCCATGAAGTGTATTCCTTCGACGGCTCCACCCGTCTTATCCCGAAAGGTTCCCGGCTTATCGGCCGCTATCAGTCCGGATTGGTAGAAGGCCAAACCCGCGTTTTCGTTGTGTGGAGTCGGTTACTGCGTCCAGATGGCGTTTCAATTCAAATAGGATCACCTGGCACCGATACACTGGGGCGTGCTGGTCTTGGCGGTTTCCTCGATACACATTTCATTAAACGCTTTGGTTCTTCAGCTCTCCTCAGCATCGTTGGCGGTGCAACAGCCTCCATCGGTAACAACAGCTCAGGCAGCGATAGGGTCATTCAGGGCACAGCAGACAGCTTCAATCGCTCCGCTGAGATCGCCTTGGAAAATTCAATCAATATCCCCCCGACAATCTTTGTTGATCAAGGCGAACCTATCCAGGTTTTCGTCGCGAAAGACTTGGATTTCAGCGGCGTGCAATAGAGGTCGCTGATGACGACAGTTGAAACCGGCGTATATCTTCGGAAATTTTTGGAACCGATTCAGCCCTGGTTGAATGAAAGTGACGTTTCTGAGGTCTGTATCAATCAACCTGGTTCGGTTTGGGTTGAACGCATGGGCGCTCTCGGTATGGAACACCATACGGTCGAGAAAGTCACCGCTGATTTGATCGCGAACCTTGCTAGGCAAGTTGCTGGCAAAAGCAAACAGGCCGTCAATGCAGAAAGCCCCCTACTCTCCGCGGCCTTGCCCACTGGCGAGCGCATACAGGTGGTATTGCCGCCAGCTGCACCGCACGGCGGCGCTGTATCGATCCGGAAACAGACCGTCAAAGACTTATCGCTTGAAGACTATATCAAGTCAGGTGCATTTGAACGGTCGATAGTCTCTTCGGGAGATACCAATACCGATGTCAACAAACGTCTGCGCGGCTTGCTCGATACCGGTGATTTCCCCAATTTCATTTCCGAAGCGATCAAGAGCCGAAAAAACATTATCGTTTCAGGCGGAACGTCCACCGGCAAAACCACGTTCCTCAATGCTATTTCAAAAGAAATTGAATCACACGAACGCCTCGTGACAATTGAAGACACACAGGAAGTCGTGCTGTCGCAGCCTAACGCTTTATCTCTGCTCGCTTCAAAGGGAGGTCAGGGGCAAGCAAAAGTCACAGTGCAGGATCTACTAGAGGCATCGCTGAGATTGCGTCCTGATCGGGTTCTGCTGGGCGAGTTACGCGGCAAAGAAGCCTATACCTATCTACGCGCGGTAAACACTGGTCATCCTGGGTCAATAAGCACGCTTCATGCTGACAGCCCTCGGGGCGCATTTGAGCAACTGGCGCTCATGGTTCTGCAGGCCGGCATGGGGTTAGGCCGCGAAGAAATCATGGCCTATGTCAAATCCGTTGTTGAAGTCGTGATCCAGCTCAAGCGCGTCGGCGGCAAACGCATCGTGTCAGAAATCTATTTTGCCTATGA
This sequence comes from Legionellaceae bacterium, assembly GCA_002707695.1. Lineage (GTDB taxonomy): Bacteria > Pseudomonadota > Gammaproteobacteria > UBA12402 > UBA12402. The sequence goes on along the minus strand of PANR01000013.1, from coordinate 1,118 downwards.
TGGATAGATTCAACCTCAACACAATCGCTGCTGTATCTCTTGGACTGCTCATATTCTTCTTTGCGTGGAGCACGGCGTTTTATCTGTTGATTGGCTTTGACATAAACAGCATTCGCCCGTGGTCAATTATCGTCTTCCTGTACCACTATGGCTTTGATCCAGGCTATATGGCCGACCTCCAAATTTCAGCAGGTATCGCACTCATCTTCTCAGCCATCGTTGCTGGCGCAATTTATCTGTCGCGCCCGAAGCACTATTTTGGCGACGCACGATGGGCACACAGCGGAGAAATCAAGAAAGCCGATCTGATCAATCAGAGCGGTATTTTAGTAGGACAACAGGGCAGCACTTATTTGCGCAATGATGAGCCTGGCCATTTGTTGGTAGCGGCGCCAACACGTTCAGGCAAAGGCGTCGGCATTGTAATCCCCAATCTCTTGTCGTGGCCTGGCTCGGTGATCGTGCTCGACATCAAGCACGAAAATCACGACATCACTTCCGGGTTTCGTCAGCAGCACGGTCAAAAAGTTTTTAAATGGTCTCCCGCTGACCTCGACGCTAAATCTCACCGATACAATTTTCTTGATGCGATTACTGACGACCCAGCACACCGCGTCTCAGAGATCCAGCAACTGGCCACCATTCTCTTAGCTGATCCTGGCCCGGGCGCAGATCCAATGTGGACGGATGAGGCCAGAAGCCTCTTTCTCGGCATCGTGCTCTATGTGCTCGATACCCCGAGTGTTCCACGCACCCTCGGCGAAGTCTACCGGACAATGAACACCAACCAGGACTTGGGCGATGTCTGTGAACACCTCGTCAAAACCCGGTCTCACGAACTTCACCCGGCCTGCATAATGTCGCTGAACAATTTCGCGAAGAAAGCTGCCAAAGAACGATCCGGCGTAAAATCCAACCTTACCGCCTCGTTGAATTTTTGGGCTAACCCTGTTGTTGATGCCGCCACAAGCGCCTCAGACTTCGATTTGCGCGACCTTCGCCGTAAGCCGATGTCAATTTATGTCGCCATCAAGAAAAACCAGCTACAGACATTCTCACGGCTGCTAAACCTTTTTTTCCAACAGGCCACCAACATCCTGCAACGTGACCTGCCGGGG